>SULG01000007.1 GCA_005524015.1 Candidatus Jettenia ecosi | reverse complement strand
AAATATTTGATATGTTTGATCAGGCAAACTTTTCTCAAGAGAAAATCCTTCCTTCTTTCCCCCTTTTTTAAAGGGGGTTAGGGGGATTAGAGGGGAACATGGACTGGTAATTCTATAATGAGTAGGGTGGATTAAGCGAAGCGAATCCACCAAAGGGATAAATTCCAGGCATGAATATGAACTTTGCAGACAGTCTCTGAGTATTTTTACCATTCCCTTAATAAAAATGCTTAATGGTATTACCCTGAATGTAGCAGAGTACACTTCTCATCTGATACACATCTGTGACATGGCACATCCTATCGGTTTTGGTTAAAGTTTTTATTCATCGTTTATCAATAAAACTATTTTGTAGTTAGCTCCATCGAAAGAACCAGAGAAAATCAGTACATCAATATTTCTTAAAGAAAGATGCATGCAATTACCTACCAGGAGTATGTTTTTACCCACATATAAGCTGTAACATATATGTATATATAACAATTACTTAGATACGATAATAGTAATTTCTGTATCTATATACATACGGAGAATACGATCCATCTTTACTGCTTAAAAATAAAATAATAAATACCGTATTTGAATGTAATAGATAACTATTTATATAGTTACATACGAATTTTATTCTTATAAAAATTTCCCGGCACGTAGCTTCTTTAGCGGGCATGTTGTTTGTACTATACGAGATAAGCTTTCTTGATGGCATGTTGTAAATACAGCAAGAGTTCCTGGAATAATGATTATGAATAGAGATAGTAGGAGATAAGGATTTATTTTCAAGTTCCAGCATATGGTTCAGGATTGGTGCCCTCCTATTTCTGTTTTACGAAGGTTAGATGTTAGCAGGTTGTCCGAGAATGCGGTTAAAAATTTTAAATATACCATTTGTTGTGCATATCATACCTTGCAAGTGCAATATATTGTATGCTAATTTTAAAAATTTTAATTCTCGGACAGCCTGTTAGGACATAACAGAAGATTGATGCAGAAAAGCTTGCCTTAATATCTTTACGAGGAAAGATAATCGTGAGGGCGATGGAATAACATACTATGATAAGAAGAGGTTGTAGATTGACTCCTGGTATTATAAACAAAGGGGCTCCCGCCATACTCCCAATCCCATTGGTGGGCATCCCTCCTCTTCTATCATAAAAATAAATGGAGATTTTGCTTATGCCATTAAAGAAAGAAGGCTTAAAAAGCCCGGGTACCAGAAAGTGGAGCGAGAGTAAGATAAGGAAAAGTGAAAAAGGAGGTAAGCATAGAGAGCAACGAGAAAAAAGAAGAGATGAGAAAGCCATAGCAAAACGACATATAAGAAAGACAGGAAGTCCAAAGGGTAATAAAGTGAAGAGGAAAGGAGCTGGCGTTATGAGCGATCAGACTGAAGAGGGTCGGCAAGAGGATACAGATGATCTTAGTAAAGAAAAAAAGGGTGGTAGCGCTAAAGAGCCACAAGGGCAAGGCGATACATCGAAAATAAATGAAGCGCTTGAATTTCTCAATAAGGAAGCAAAGGGAAAGAAAGAGGAGATCAATCGATTAATTAGTGAGAAATATTCTGCTATGAAAGGCATTATGATCAGGGCAACAGGCACAAGTGAAGTGATGGAAAAAATAAAGCATGATATGAGCGAGGCTATGGCAGGCGGAGAAGAGAAATTGAAAGAAGTGACAACGGATATTGACAAAAAAATTCATGAAAATCCATGGTTATATATAGGCATTGCCGTTGCTGGGGGTTTTTTGCTGGGATATATGATCGCCGGAAACAAAAATCAGGCATAAGGAATAGTTAGGGGGGTATTATGAAAACCAGACAAACGATTTTCAATTATCTTTTATGTATGGTAACGGACCTTGTAAGGAAATATCAGGAAACATCATTAAGTTTTGCAAAAATTAAAGCGGTATTTTATTACGTCAAGGCCATTAAAGTCGTACGGTCGGTATATATTGGTATATTTCTATTCATTCTCAGTTTCATTGTAATGATTAATGGTTTTATGTTTTTGCATGTATCATTCCTTTATTATTTCCCTTTGAGTAAAGAGGTAAAAACCTTAATTATATTTTCGCTCGGTATTTTCTATTTCGTGATCCCAATAGGAGCGCTTCTCTACTTTACTTCACAAAAAGTCTGGATGAAGCTTTCAAAGGCCAATAAGCTGGTAGATAAGGTTCTTGATAGGGGCTGATGATTAAGTTGCGTATAGGATGAATCTTGTATAAATTCCCCTGTAAAAAAGGGGATTCAGGGGTGTACATTAGCTTTAACACACCCTCCATTTCCTCTTGTTAGAGAGGAGCTTAAAGGTTTGCTATCAAAGGCAGCCTGTTTGAGAAAGGAGAATGTCGTATGGGTAACCAGACAAAAGGGGGCCAGACGTCGGATGTAAATGTCCTCAACGATCCAGCAGAAGCTATTGGCACAAAAGAAGCGAAAGAGCAAAGGGGCCCTGAGAAAATTACCGAAGTAATTGATTTACTGAACGAGGCAGTACAAGAAAAAAAAGAAGAATTTAATCGGTTGATTACTGAAAAATATTCACATATCAAAGATATGGTGGGTGGAGTGACAGGTGAAAATAAGATAACGGAGAAAATAATCCATAATGTAAGCGAGGCCCTGTTAGGCGGAGAAGAAAAGTTAAAAGGAATGACGGCAGACATCGATAAAAAAGTTCGTGAGAATCCATGGTTATATTTAGGCCTTGCTGCAGCAGGTTTTTTCCTGTGGGGCTATATGACAAACGGTTCTAAATCTTCGGAAGAGAAATAAGAGGAGAGAAAAATTTTTTAAAACAAAATACCTACGAAAGGAGATGTTATTATGAATGAACAGACGAAAGAGACCTCGAAAGATAAGTTAAATGTTGATGAAGCGCTTGAATTCCTTAATAAGGAAATAAAAGGGAAAAAGGATGAGATTAACCGGTTGATTAGTGAAAAGTATTCAAATCTTAAGGAGACTATGAGCCAATGGTACCCGAGCAAAGAGACACTAGGAAAAGCAAAACACAAAATGACAGATGCTGTAGCCAGTGGACAAGAAAAGGCAAGGGAGATGGCGACAGGAGTCGATACGAGGGTTCGTGAAAATCCCTGGACATCGGTAGGTATTGCTGCTGCTGCCGGTTTCCTTTTAGGCTATGTTTTTGAAAGTCGCAAACGATAAAACAAAAATTTTGATTGTACATGGGTGATGCAAGGTTACGAGAAGTAACTCTGAAACAAGTAATTCATGAGAAAGGAGAATGTATTGTGGGTTATCAAGTTAAAGAGAATCCCAAATGCGGTAGAGATGTCCTGATCAGTCCGAGAGAAAGCCGTATTGCAAAAAAAGCGAGGGAACATCGCGGCACCTGGAAAATACAGGAAGCGCTTCAATTGCTGAATGAAGCAGCAGAGGAAAAGAAGGAAGTGCTTGGTCATTTACTTGCCGAAAAATATTCTCATGTAAGAGAAGTTATGTATGAGGCAACAGAATCGTATAGAGATGTAGTACAAGAAAAGAGACAGAGTTTTAATGAAGCCGTAGCGGATGGAAAGGAAAGAATACAAGAGCTGACAACAGATATTGACAAAAGGGTGCATAATAACCCCTGGTTATTTTTAGGCATGGCAGCAGCAGGTTTCTTCCTTTCCGGCTATATGATGAGTGGTTC
Organism: Candidatus Jettenia ecosi; assembly: GCA_005524015.1. Classification (GTDB taxonomy): domain Bacteria; phylum Planctomycetota; class Brocadiia; order Brocadiales; family Brocadiaceae; genus Jettenia; species Jettenia ecosi. Next base: position 64,061 of record SULG01000007.1, on the reverse strand, counting down.
CACGCATTCAGAGGTAAAGTACCGGTGTTAGATTAAGATGAAAGAAGGTGATTTTTTCAGAGAGTACAAATTCTGAAATCTCTTCAGGATGAAGGGATGAAAAGATGACTGAAAATTATAATGAACAGAAAATTGTTCATAAAATAATGTAATAAAATCAGAAAGAAAGAGAGGAAGGCAAAATGGCAACAAAAAAGTATCTGCAAGGATTAGATGATGAAATAGAGGGATATGAGCGTATAAGCGAACACTTTCACAAGAAAAACAGATATCGGAAACAGGCGGCAAAGAAATTAAGGGTTAAACAACAGTATCATTATCACGATGAAGAATATTAGAAATGATACGAGTTGGATACTATGCCGCTTATCTGAGATTTAAAATTTTTGAACAAGAAGGGAGACGGGAAATATAAATAAAGATATCTTTCAGGGAAAATGGAAGCAATTAAAGGGTGAGATAAAACAACGCTGGGCAGATCTTACCAACGATGATATCATGGGGATTGAGAGGGAAAGAGTGATAAATTAGCAGGCATTTTACAAGAGAAATATGGTTATTCCAGGGAGCAGGCAGAAGAGGAGGTTGATCAGTTTCTCGACTTGTATGATGAAAGCAAGGGAAAGAGATAAAAGTAATGTACATGTTAAAATCTTAAAATAACGGTAGTGGAGGAATAATATGGATATTTATCAATTGTTAAAAAAAGATCATAGTAAGGTTAAGGATCTGTTTAAAAAGATAAAAGGGAAAACGAAGACCGCTCAGGAACCTCAGGAGGATTTCTTTTCAGAGATTGAAAAAGAATTGCATATGCATATGGAAGGTGAAGAGAAATTATTCTATCCGGCTCTTGAGCATGATGAGACTACGCGGGAGGATATACTCAAGTCGTATGAGGAACATCATGTTGTCAAAAGAATAATCGAAGACATGAGTAAAATGTCAAGAGATGATGAGAAATGGGCTGCTAAGTTAATTGTGTTAAAAGAAATTGTAACCCATCATATTAAGGAAGAGGAAAGTAGCTTGTTCAAAAAGGCACGTAAAGTTTTAAATAAAGAACAGGCGCAAGAGATGTGTAATCGCTTTGAGGAAGAAAAGAAGAATGTCTATCAAATGGCTTAAAATGTTCTGAAAGAGTTCACGGCATAAAAATGATAGCGCGCTATCGTGTACTCATCTGTCTACGTCAATAAAAATTCTCCACAAATTTCAAAAGAGAAAAAATGCACAGGAAGGATTTTATAATGCAACAAGGTAAATTTTTCGTGATTTTACTCAGTATTTTGAGTATGGACCTATGTGTTTCATGTAAAAAGCATTATCAGCATGACCATGAGATAGCAAAAGAAGGTGTTGTTCCTCTTGAACGGGTAAGAGAAGAGACAAAAGAAACTCTTGAAATTACAACGGATTACACAGATCAACAAAAAGAAGAATATCAACGACTTATAGAATCTAAGCTGAGAGAATACGATAGCATTGTAAGCGAATTAAATGCGAAATCTGCAAATCTTAGGGCGGAAACCAGGGTTAAGTATATTGACAAGAGGGCAGAATTTGAACATAAGAAACATGCTGCCTATGAGAAGTTAAAGGAATTAAAAGTAGGGAGTAGTAAATCCTGGAAGGATGTAAAGATGCAATTAGACGGTTCTATGGCCGATCTGGCGCTTTATTATGACAGGGAGTTTTCCCAGTTTCGGTAACTTGACAAGAGATCAGGATATGAATAGGGTGGATTAAGGCGTTGGTTTTTACGCCGAATTCACCCATGCTATCTCCGGAGAAGGTGGATTTGTATTACCATCAAGCGGTTTTTCATGTTACATAATTTTGGAGAATTGAGTATGAACCGATTCGTAATGCCCTATGGTATTCTGTGCTTTCCGGCATTTTTCCTTACAGGCTTTGGAATTTTTCCTGAAGAAACTTTTTTACCTGAACTAACGCAGGCAAAAGCAGAAGCAGGAACTCATACATCTCAGGCAGAGTCAGCCCTTCCGTGTGAGCCTACCCCTTCTGATGCATTAGGCCCGTTTTATGAGCCAAACGCACCGGAGCGGGTAACTGTTGGTAAGGGCCATGTGCTGAGCGGTGTTGTTCGGTCAAGTAAGGACTGCTCACCCCTTGAAGGTGTACGTATCGAACTTTGGCTGGCTGGTCCTGATGGTAAATACAACGATAATTACCGCGCCACAATGTTTTCCAAAAAAACCGGGGAATATAAATTTGAAAGCCATTTTCCTCCCCCTTATTCCGGCAGACCTTCACACATTCATATAAAAGTTGAGGCAAAAGGCTACCATCCATTGATCACACAATTCTACCCTCTCCAGGGACAGCTTGAGAGTAAATTCGATCTTGTATTAATCCCAGTTAATCTATAAAGCTTAAGGGGTATGAAGGTAAGTGTGAGTGCATTCTGTTATTGGAGTAAATGAAAATAACAGAGATGCGGGATGTTTATAGCTATGAAGTTTTTCACTTTTTGTGCTAATTGGATATCAAACTGTTGCCGTAATTCTTATGAAGTTTCCTATAGTAAATAAGTCTTGAATGTAATGGACAAAAGAACAGAAAGGAGAGAAATATGTTACGGAGATTAAGAATACCATTCAGTATCATAGTTGTAGTTGTATCGTGTTATGTCATAAATTTTACGGGATTAAGAGCTGCTCGGGCAGATGAAATGTCAAAATCGGGAAATCCGCATAGAGGTCATTGTTGCGATTCTCATGGAAGTAAATGTAAATCATATGGCTGCGGGCATTCCCATGATGGAGATTATGCATCTGAAATGTTTGCGCTGGCGCATTGTGCGAAAAAGGAGCTGTTAAAGGAAAAGATGAAAGCACATCTTGAGGCAAAAATAGGGGATAAGTTAGATAAAGTAGCAGATCTTTTTGTTAATGCCATGATGGATAAGTATAAGGAAATGAGGAAATGTGAGAAAAAACATGATGAGTATGAACAAAAACTAAAAGAGATCTTTAAGGAAGATGGAGGAAAAGGAGAACAAGGGCAATAAGCTCTATAGGGAGGGACAGGTTTGAAACCTGTCCCTCCGTGTTCCAATTTCAGGAGCGAAGAGAAATAAATCGGAGAAGGGGGCAGCGCCTATTCCACAATCACAATGAGATGGTTATCATTCTGAAAGACCTTATATACCAGACGCTCTAAATCTTGCGGGGTAACTTTCTTCAATCGTTCGTTATACTGGTCATCTGCTTCAGGTGTATTCCCATCGAGTAGCTCCATGCTTATGTAATAGGCCTGATTCACCCGGTCCAATCGCCTCATACCGCGGCGACCGATAGCAGCATTAATAGTCCTTTGCACTTCATCTGCCTCAAAGGTTGCTTTTCGTATATTGGATATCTCTTCCCGAATACCTGTAAGGGCACGCTTGATGTTTTCTGGTCGTGTGCCCATGCTAATAATGTACCAATGAGCATCCCGATATTTTTCAAGCTGTATGCCAACAGTATAAGCGAGTCCTTGTTTCTCGCGGAGGTTGAATGCAAGCCGGTCAGAAAAAAGATTTCCTAAAATATTTACTGCTGGCTTATCTTCTTCCTTCACCTCAAACGTATTTGCAAGAGCGATATACGATTGTGATTTGCCTGTCTTTTCGTGTATTGTAATGCCGAGCTTACCAAACTGTGGTGTAAACGCCGGTGGTTGCCATCCGGCCTCTCCCCATGCATTGCTGAAGTAATTTTTAACTACCTTCATTACTTCCTCTATGGGAAGGTTGCCTGAGATAACCAGCATCAAATTCGCAGGATTATACAATGTGCGATGAAATGCCTGTACCTCTTGTAGTTGAAGTTTTTCCAGCCTTTTTGCATCACCCAGTAACCAGCCGAAGCCGGGATTTTTTATGAATAGGTTATCGTATAAGAGCCGATGAGCAACCAATCCTGTATTCATAGCAGCAGTGGCAGAAAGCGGTATAACCTGCCTTTTTGCCTGGTCAAAGGCCTCTTTTGTGAGTTTCGGCTGCGATACCATTTCAGCAAGCAACTCTAATCCTTTTTCGAAAAAAGTATCGATTGATTTCAAGCGAATATAAGCAAATTGTGGTGTATGGTAATAATCATCAAAGGGGATATAGGGATTGTCATGTACCTTCAATTCTGCGCCAATAGACTCAAACTCCTGGTAAAGCGCCTTGCCTGGATGCTTATCTGTTCCGCCTTCAAGGAGCGTCCGCTGTAAAATCTCCGTCATTCCCCATGCATCTTTGCCTTCGCTCAGGCTGCGCTCCTTCGCGAGCAGATGAATGCCGATAACCCGGCTATCCTTATTTTCTTTTACCGCTACGGTTAAGCCATTTCCCAGCGTTTCCCTGTGGTATTGATTGAGTGACTGAGCTTTGGTGACGTCAGGAATTTGAAGTGGAGGTGACATGAGAGTAACCATGGGTATCCGGTCCCGCAGATAATGTTCTGCTGCTTTCCGGATGGATAATGGTGTTACCTGTAGTGCCGTATCCATATAATCCTGAAGAAACGGGTAACCACCTGCTACAAGATAGTTTGATTTCATCATGGCATAGTAGTGTAGTTGCTCCAGTAAATAAATCTCTTGTGTCTGTCGCGCTATCATGGCTGATGATATTTCATTGGCAAGAACAGAGTTATTTGCCATACTCTGCACGGATTGTATAATTAATTCAACCACACGGTCCACATCAGTGTTCAGAGGGAGTTCTGCAGAAATTTGCAAGGTAGAAAAATCACGATTAAAATCCAGATTTGCGCTGATGGTGTTGACCATATCCTTGTAAGATTCCTGGTTGAAAAGCGCCTCCAGGATGGAATTTTCTTTACTACCAAGAAATTCTGTCAGGAATCCTAATGAAGCGAAGTCTACAGAAGCTGGCGGTGGCAGGAGATAGGCTATGGTAAGGTACTGCTGGTTGTCGGGGAATTTTCCTACCCCATGTGCCCGAACGATACGTAAATGTGATGGCTGTTTCAGTTGAATGGACTCGTGGCCGGGAAGTGGTCCTGGCGGATACAGGCCGTATTTTTCTTTGACCAGTTTTAACATCTCTGCAGTTGTAAAATCGCCAATTACCATCAAGGCCATGTTGTTCGGCACATACCAGGTTTGATAATAGGCCAGCACCTGGTCTCGTTTTAAATGTGAGATAGTGGAGGCCGTTCCCAGTATAGGACGTTCATAAGGTGTATCGGTATAAAAAATTCGCTGGAAATAATTCTGTACCTGATACGCTGGCTGGTTTGCGCTTTTCCCAATTTCTTCAATAACGATGCCACGCTCTTTCTCAAACTTTTCAACAGGCAGGGTGGAATTAAACAGCATATCTGCCTGGATATCCATCCCCTGAGCGATGTACTCTTTTGGCATGAGAATCATATAATTCGTATGGTCTGTGGCAGTATGGGCATTATTGTAGCCGCCGTAAAAATCCATCTCGTTATACAACTGTTCCTGGGTGCGTTTTTTTGTGCCATTAAAAAGCAAATGTTCAAGAAAATGGGCTGATCCATTACTGGCGGCATCCTCATTACGGCTGCCGGTTTTAACGATAGTAACCGATGCGATCATGGGATTGGCATGGTTTTCAATAAAGATGACCTCCATGCCATTATCGAGATAGAATACCGAGGCCTGTTGTGTTCCCTGAAACAGATCAGATTCCTTGTTTTCTATATTTTCACCATAGCACATACAACTTATGACAGAGAATAGCGCCAGAATAGTGATACAGCTTTTCAATTCTCTTTTCATTTTTTTCATAAAATACACAGATTTCAATAAGCGACAAAATTTGCGAATACATACCATAGACTTTCCCTCACTTTTCTCATTATTACGAATGACTCCCTGAATATTCGACAGTATTTACAGCTTTTTATAGAGGAGTGCATGTATTCTATCAGTGACTTGCCGGGAATCAAAACAAAAACGCGGCATAGGGATTTTTTCCAGGAGATTATCGGGAAGGGTTTAGGATAAAGGAAAATACATTCTTTAGCTTGTATGGATATATTTTTCAGTAGCTATAGATACCTTAAAGAGAAACATTCCTGGCCATACGGTCTCTTCTCATGAAAAAACAGGAGTTGATGTAGGGCAAGGCTTTACAGGCTGTCCGAGAATGCAATTACCACCTGCAATATATGCTATATGTTGCGTCTATTGCAATAGTTAATCAATATATAGTACGGATTTGATCCGTAAAAACAATTCTCGGACAGCCTGTTTAGCCTTGCTCCCCCGTCTGACCACAAATGTGTGTCCATGTTCCCCGCTAATCCTCCCTAACCCCCCTTAAAAAAGGGGAGAAAGAAGGATAAGTTAGAAAATGGGGAACGAGGGATTTCCCCTTTTTCTAAAGGGGGATCACGGGGGATTATGGGGGGCTTGTAATTCTTCACCGTTTAAATATTTTAGCTTGATGCATATACCGTCTGACCATGCACGGGGGTAGCAAACCGAAAGGTTTGCCCCACGGAAATGAAATTCCTAACCAGGAAACGAAGATATACCATAACTCTCATAAAGGTATCTATACTTACCGATTTGATGGTAAATCCGTCCTTAACTTCCTGATAATAGTATTCACAAAGTCTTTATCAAGCCATCTGACCAGATTTGTTCGTTTGTATATACCGAGAGTCTTTGAGGTATAGTTCATTCTGTCGATAAGAATGCTGCCGGCATAAGGACGTATCCTCTCTAAAAGTGTCTCAGGGTTCATAGGCAGAATCGGGGCTATAAATGCATAGGTCTTTATTCCATTATCATGGAGCGCTTTTAAGGCCTGAATTCTCATGTCAATGGATGGCGCATGTGGCTCAAAAATCTTCCGTATCGCTTCGTTGTCGGTTGTGATAGTGATGCCAACCTCTCTGTCTTTAAATTGCTTGATCATGTCCATATCCCTCAAAACAAGGGGGGCTTTTGTGAGTATATTTATAGGGAACTGATACGGTAAAAGAGCTTCAAGACACTGCCTTGTGAGTTTGTATTTTGCCTCAATGGGCTGGTAGGCATCCGTTACGGAGCTAATGATAATAGTACCCCGTGCTGCTCTTTTCATCTGTTTTTTGAGAATCTCCGGTGCGTTTATCTTGACATCCACAAAACTTCCCCACTCCCCGGTATGACCGGTATACCTTTTCATAAATGTTGCGTAACAGTACCTGCAGCCGTGAGAGCAGCCTACGTAGGGATTGATACAGTAGTCAATACCGGGAATGCCTGATTTACTAAGAATGGATTTAACAGTTTTTTCCTGAATAATTAAGCTCATACGATAATTTTAACACAGGAAAGATAGTATTGTCACTGAGTTGCTCAAATAGAGAACTGCCACATAGTGTGGCGCAACCGGGGACGATTTAACCAATTCTGTAGTGGGATTGAGCAGAGTGAAACCCAATAATTCAATGCATAGGAATTTCAAACTAACTATGGAGTGGCAAGGCGCGCCTTGCCACTACACGTCTTTACGATTGAAAAGTCGTCGAAAAGGCCCTGATTAAAACTTTTCCAAAGTCTCCCATCGTTGATAAGCCTCAGCCAATTCGCATTCCAGGGATGATACTCTGGACTTGATATTTGCAATCTCGTCTTTCCCTTTTTGATAAAACAGGGGGTTGCCCATAACCTGATACAATTGTTGTTGCTCAGTTTCCAGGGTCTCAATACGCTGCGGTAAAGCCTCAAGTTCACGTTGTTCTTTAAAACTAAGCTTGCGGGGCCGTTCACATTGTTTGCGGAGAGATTCTGTCTTCGATGGGGTTTTCTCCAGGGTATTTTTCTTTTTTCCTTCGCTCTGGCGTTGCCAATCGTCATACCCGCCAATATACTCATTCACCTTTCCTTCCCCTTCAAACACAAAGGTACTGGTTACTACATTATTGAGGAAGGTTCGGTCATGGCTGACCAGGAGGAGTGTGCCCTGATAATCTAAAAGCAATTCTTCCAACAGTTCTAAGGTCTCCAGGTCCAGATCATTTGTGGGTTCATCCATCACAAGGACGTTAGATGGTCTGGAAAATAGCCGTGCCAGAAGGAGACGATTGCGCTCTCCGCCTGAAAGGGCATTTACAGGGATGCGCGCACGATCGGGGAGAAACAGAAAATCCTGCAAATAGCTGATAACGTGCCGTGGTTTATCGTTAAAGGTAATAAAGTCGTTCCCATCCCCTATATTATCAAATACCGATGTATCCTCTTTCAATTGGGCGCGGAGCTGGTCAAAATAGGTAATGTTGAGACGAGCGCCATGTCGCACATTACCCTGTTGGGGAGTCAATTCTCCTAACAGAAGTCGCAAAAGCGTGGTCTTCCCCGATCCATTGGGGCCAATTATCCCTATCTTATCGCCCCGCATAATCGCTGCAGAAAAACCTCTGATAATCGGTTTGGCATCATAGCTATACGTGGCATCTTCAACCTTTATCACGAGCGCCCCGGAGCGATCAGCTTCCTGAGTTTGCATGCGCACTGTGCCCATGACCTGTCTCCGTTCCTGCCGGGCCCTGCGCATATCTTCCAGCGCCCGTACCCGCCCTTCATTTCTGGTACGCCGCGCCTTGATTCCTTGCCGGATCCATATCTCTTCCTGCGCCAATTTCTTATCAAAAACAGCCTGCTGACGTTCTTCTGCATCAAGGACTGCCTGCTTGCGCACCAGAAAGGTCTCATAATCACACGCCCAGTTTGTCAGATTTCCCCGGTCAAGTTCAATAATGCGGGTAGCCAGTTTCTTCAGAAACGTACGGTCATGGGTAACAAAGAGTATCGTTCCTCCATAACGCAGAAGGAACTCCTCCAGCCAGCCGATAGAATCAACGTCCAAGTGGTTCGTCGGCTCATCGAGTAACAGAATATCAGGATCGCATACCAATCCTCTGGCAAGTAACACCCGGCGTTTAAGACCGGAGGAAAGGGTATTGAACTCAGCATTACCATCTAATTGCATCTGCGAGATTACCTTTTCGACCTGATGCTGCTTTTTCCATCCCTGATCTCTGTTTTGTATGGATTGATAACGATCTGATACCTTCAGCCCGTCGGATACAATATCGAACACGGTTCCGCGCAATTCTCCGGGAATTTCTTGAGAAAGATATGCAGTATACATTCCCTTTTGACGGACAATCTCGCCTGAATCGGGAAGCAGGTCTCCGTTGATCAGTTTTAGCAGAGTAGACTTGCCAGCGCCATTGCGACCAAGAAGGCACACCCTTTCACCCCGTTCTATCTGCAAATTCACCTGTTCAAGTAATAAAGGCCTTCCAAAGCCCATACTTACATCCTGCAAGCTTAACAATGCCATGAATGTCCTCCCGACATAATTTTTTCACCCATTCCCGAAAATATTCAGCGAAAAGTATTTCGTAATAATTTTACCAGCAATGTCCTGAAACGCAAGGTTTGGCTGCATAAAATTGTTTTTACCCTTGTAAGTTATATATAAACAGTATATATTTATGGCATATACTATAGGGAGGTGAAACATGAAGATAGCAAAACTTTTTAAAAATGGCCAGAGCCAGGCAGTGCGATTGCCAAAGGAGTTCAGATTCGAAGGTGATCGTGTGTTTATCAAAAAAGAGGGTAACATAGTGATCCTTATTCCTGAAAAAAAGACATGGGATACCCTTATCAAGAGCCTTGAAAAATTTTCTGGTGATTTTATGAGTGAAAGAACTCAGCCTGAAACGCAGAAGCGGGAGGACCTATTTGATGAAGTTCATGCTTGATACGAATATCTGCATTTACCTCATCAAATGCCGGTCCGAGAAAATTATAGAGCATTTAAAAAAACATACCGCAGGCGAAGTAGGCGTTTCTTCTATCACCCTTGCAGAACTTCAGTACGATGTAGCCAAAAGTCTGCACAGGAAACAAAACAGAATTGCCCTTGAAGCATTTGTCCTGCCTCTTGAAATTGCCTCTTTTGATGAAAAGGCGGCAGAGATGTATGGAATCATCCGTTCACAACTTGAGAAGGCCGGTAAGCCCATTGGCTCTCTGGACACCTTAATAGGGGCGCATGCCCTGAGTGTCGGCGTAACCCTTGTTACTAATAATATCAGGGAATTTAAGCATATAAAGAGTTTAAAGGTCGTGGATTGGACTGCCTGAGGAGTTTGAAAGGGTAAATCTGGATGACGGGAAGGATTAGCCTCGATACAAATATCGTAATACGATTATTTAAAGACGATCCTAAAATCATCAAGACACTTGTTACCGTATCAACCTTTTGTCTTCCATTTGATTATACTATGTGGCAAAGAGAACTCTCTGGATTGATAAGCCGGTTGCAGAGCTAAGTGCTGCAGCTATGCAGCTCAGGAAAAAACCGAAAATGGAAAAAGAAAGAAGTCAGACTGATGAGGCGCTGCATCTGACCGCTATCCCGCTGCATTTCATAGCGGCAGATAAACTTGGGGCACATCTATTTTCAAAAAGTTAACACAACGAATGTATGAGAGAACTAAAACTGATAACCCATTGACACCCAATAATGCCAATCTTCAATTGCCTGCTTTGTTTCGTCGGTAACTGAGATACCTTTCAACTGTGATAAAGGTACAGCCAATTTCTGTTTCTTCCATTGGATTTCAACGAACATCTCATGCATACATTCTTCCTCTGGCGCCATGCCTGTTACCTCAACAATCTCTCCTACCTTTAGTGGCGAAATACTCCTTTTCGCAGTGCATTTTGCTTTACATGGAAATGCAAGATTATCTTCAAGATAATAGTACCATCCCATTGCATGTTCTTCTTCATGATAGGCAACAAGTATTCATGTCTATACGATGTTCTCTTATTTTATCATTTTTCACACGCGACATAACCATCTCCCTATGAGAACTTAATCTTATCTCTTATGCCGGATTGCTTGGAAACTGAGTGAATTGCTCTATCTTGAATAGATTAATAAAAATAATGTTCACCTGAAACAATCTCCATGGTTTTATCATCTCTGTCTTTTCACTGTTTTTTCTTGACTTCCCTATTTGCCTCTGATAAAAAATAAAAACTGTATAATAATTTGTTAGATGACTACTTAATCAAAGCCAAAAAAATTATTTATAAAAATACTTACAAAGAGAGGAGATAAAAATGAATGTGAAGGATATTCCCGAAATTAAGAAATTAAGCACTGCAGAAAAAATCTTACTGGTAGAGGATCTGTGGGATAGTATCGCTGCAGATGAATCCGTTGTACCTGTTCCGCAGAGCCACATGGAAGAGTTGGAGAGAAGGTTAAAAGGCTACGAATCTACCCCGGGAAATTTATTATCTCTTGAGGAGCTTCAAACAAGAATCGAAAAAAGAAAATGACATATATCCTGCGTTTTCTCCCTGAAGTTGAGGAGGATGTCTTTGGTGGATATATATGGTATGAGACTAAGTCGGTTGGTCTTGGCGAGGAATTCCTTCGGATTTTTTATGCCTGCGTTAATGAAATTTCACATGATCCTTTACTTTGTCCAAAGGTTTATAGCGAATTTCGCCGCCGTCTGCTGAGAAGATTTCCATACACTATTTACTTTAAAATAGAAAACAACCAGATTATTGTATTTGGTCTCTTCCATTGTGCACGTGATCCTCATACCGTCAGAACGCAACTACGAAATCGCGATGAAACAAAAAGCCTTTGATATGTGGTCCCGGTCTTAAGTCACATTGACAAGAATTGTTGAACGTGCAGGGTCATAAGTGTTTGAGGACCTTCATATTTTATAGTGATCAACGACTGAAACCGAACGGTAAGAGAAATCATGATTAAGGTATAAGGTATTTTTTCTTTCTTAATCCCGAAGGGATGTCATGATTATAGGAAAACAGAAAAAAGATTTTCAACCCTGAAGGGGTGATATGAGAAACTTGCGTATCGGTGTCATCCCTTCGGGGTTTTTTATTCGTGGTTGTTCATTGTCTTAATGTTAAGCATATTGAGTACTTTCCGTATTGTGATTGTTCCGTTTACTTCTCATACTGTGTATGATGGCGAACCACAAGGCTAATCGAGCTCCCAAGGAAGTGCAAGCGTTTATCAATAAACTTCGGAATGCCGAGGCCATCTCCGGTCATCCTCCTTACGACCTCTTCTTCTCCCACGCGAATGAAGGTACAGTATTCTTCAGTGGGGAGAAATCCAAGCAGTACAGTACCTGTCTCCATGCTTTGCTTGGAGCGGTTCCGAATGCTGAACAGGTAGGCTACCGTGCCGTAGAGAAGGTATTCCAGAATACGATCTTCGAGGCACTTGATCTACGTCACCGACGTGAAGAGGGACCTATGAGGATCGGCTTGAACGCGCAATTCAACAATTGGAACATTTCCTTACGGCACCTCCACAGGTGTTCCGAGTGTACCAACGCGTGAATGGTCTGGCGATTGATGGGTTACCGAGCAGAGTTGGAAACGCAGAATTTGTTATTTTTGATGATCAACAACGGAAGCAGTTCCTTGCTGCAATAGCCGAGCACAATGTAGATGAAGAGCAAAAGAATCTTCGTCAACAACTTGTAAATGAACTTGGACAGGATGAGGATTTCGCTAATCATATCTTTGCTGCAACGGATATCAATGCTGTGGAAGGTGGCACTGCTGAGTTCCTCGCCTGCAAAGAGCTTCGCCTGACAATCGATGTGATCAACTTCTTTGCAGACCTCATCCCGTACAATTTTGCGTTTCTGGGCCTTCCTGGAGATGCTGGCTCAGTCAAGATTGCGGTTTTACAGCTTATCATAGAAGGCTCGGAGAAGGAGAGTCTCTTCATAAATCGAAAGCGAATTGGAAGCCTTGGGCAATTATCACTTGTGAAGCTTCAACAAGAGGAATCCAGCAAGGAGACCGGTTTTGCTAAGGCAAGTAGTTTCCTTAAGGGGCCTCAAAACAAACTTCAGGAGCAGGTTATCGCATCACTTCAATGGGCGGGTCGTGCAACGGCCGAGGTACGCAAGGAGGAGGCGTTTCTCCTTTTCGCAATAGCTCTGGAGAGCATCGTGCTTGCAGATGGAAATCTACAGGAGTTGACCTACCGCCTTCGAGGGCGTGTGGCGCACCTTCTCGGCAAGAGTCTGAGTGATCGCAAAGACATATCGACCACACAGTGCGCAATCTCTACAACATTCGTTCAAAGATTGTGCACAGTGGCCATTACCAGGTCACAGATGAATGTCTGGGTACAATTCGGAGGATTACCAAGGCTGTCCTGATACGTATTTGCACTGATCCGGATTTCCACTCGATGACATGCCCGGAAGAGTTGGGAAACTGGTTTGAAGATCGGATGCTACAATGAGGACTTGGAGCGTGAAACACCAGGATAAGAAGGGGTTAGAGATAAAAAGGGGTAAAGTCTTGCATTTTGCGTAAAAAGATACGCTAAACACAACAGGTTGTCCCAAAATGCAAATTCATGCTAACAGTGAGTTATTGTCAATAGTCACATAAAACGAATATATGAGAGACTAAAACTGGTAACCCATTGCTACCCAATAATGCCAATCTTCAATTGCCTGCCTTGTTTCATCGGTAACTGAGATACCTTTCAACTGTGATAAAGGTACAGCCAATTTCCGTTTCTCCCATTGGATTTCAACAAACATCTCATGCATACATTCTTCCTCTGGCGCCATGCCTGTTACCTCAACAATCTCTCCTAAATTTTATTTGCTCATTGTTTAATAAATTCATGATAGTCATTTTTCTGATAAATTTCCTTTTTTATAGGCATTAAATTTGATTCTAATATTTCAGAATAACCTTTTTCAGGAATTATAGAAAATATGTATTCAGAAGGAGCTTTGTTTGAAATCTTTTTGTTAGAATCTGAAGGAAGAAAGCAAAAATTGCAAAGTGAATTAATTTCACCAGAATCGATTCCTTTGCTTTTTAAAAGATTTCTTGGGAATATATGATGATATTCTTTTAAATTATATTTTGATAGAGCAATTCCTAAATCAATCTTATTTCCATTTACCAAATTCGTAATTACTCAACAGTATTTTGAGTAATTACGCTGACTTGTGAGCAGCTTGCCAGGATGGAGAGTACTAAGCTTTTTGCATAAGGAATAAGAGAACATGTGTTTTACCTATAAAAAAAATGTGCAAAGATTTGTGGTCTGGTACTTACGATACTGGATCAGAGGTCTCATGGGAAATGCCAGTCCTGAATCTGTTAAGGAATGTTTTTGTTGCAATAGTGATAATGCATAAAGAAAGCCCTAGTAGGATAATATCTGTAATGATAAGAGTAATATTACCTTGCGGAATAAAGCGGATAATGAGGAGGATTATTAACATGGAGATTGTAGTAACGATCATAAATAGAGCTGGAATCGCGGTAAACCAGATATTCTTCCTTTTCGAGAGAAGCCAGAAGGATACAATGATCAGGGTTAAAGCAGCTAAAAGTTGATTCGCTGTTCCAAATATAGACCAGATATTGTTCACCGTATTTTTGTATGCAAGTCCAAACATCAATCCTGCTGCCAATGCAGAATTAATCCAATAATGGCTTAAAATCTTTGGGGGATTTTTGAAGATAACCCTCCAAAGCTCTTCAAAAAGATAACGATTTAACCTCACCGCCGTATCAAGCGTGGTAATGATGAATCCTTCCAGGAGCAACATCCCAAAGAGAATTCCAAAGGGCAACGGCAAACCAAACCCTGAATACAAGGTACGCCCCATTGCAAGGGCAAAGGCTAATATGGGATTACTGTGAAATTTTGACTCTGGACCTGGCAGGACTAACTCCTTGTATTGGTGAACATCAATATGCATAATAACTGCACAAATCACACACAGGGCAAGGAAAGATTCTAATAGCATACCACAATACCCAATTTTATGAATTGCGAGTTCAGATTTAATTTGTTTCGATATCGTTCCGCCTGCACAAAGGGCGTGAAATCCAGAAATAGCACCGCAGGCAATTGTTATGAAGAGTCCTGGCCACAAAAAGCCAACATGGGATATACCTTCCTGAATATTATTAACAGGAAATTGGATTTTAACTCCCTTGATGCCCGACATAAAGATTCCTGTAAAGAGCAATCCCAAACCAATATAAAGCAGATGGACATTAATAAAATCCCTTGACTGGAGGAATATCCAAACGGGAACACCTGCTGCCACTACAGTATAGAGTGAGATGAGTATCATCCACAAAAATGGATTTAACGTAATGGGTATAAAGAAACCTATAATAACCGAGGTGATACAAATGAGGATTGCAAAAATTGAACATTTCACTACAGAGATATGCCTCTTGATATAAAGATATCCAATAAGTGGGGCAAAGGCAGTTACAATAATAACAGACATAGAGGCAATTCCACCGATTACTATCTTGACTCCCGTTTCATCTGCCCAGCGAAAAAAGACTTGGTCTGTACTGAGTCCAATTTGTGCACTATCAATAATCGATGTCAAGGCAGTTGTTGATGCATTGAGAAATGTAGCATTAACAAGGATCAGCATCACAATTGTGAATGAGATAACTATGATAAAACCTGGCGTACCCAGGGACTTTCTGGCAACCTCCGCGATGGATTTACCCCCTTCCCTTATACTAACAAACAGGGCAAAAAAATCGTGCACAGCCCCAAAGAATATTCCCCCGATCAAAACCCATAGCCAGGCAGGTCTCCATCCATAAATTATCGCCATAACAGGACCAATAATAGGTCCAGCGCCTGCAATGGTTGCAAAATGGTGTGCAAAAACGATTGGTGTTGCGGTAGGAACATAGTCACATGCATCGTTTATTCGTACCGCCGGAGTGATTCGCTTCGAGTCGATGCCTATTGATCTTGATATCAATCTGGCATAAAAACGCCCCACTAAAATAAAGCAGGCAATGGAAATAGATAAGATTACAATAGGATTCATAAAACAGAGATAGAAAGACTATGAAGCGATTAGCTTAACTAAAATATAAAGGAAGTTTGTCTTGCATAAAATCCTTAATCTCATCGACCTTCTTATACCAATTTGCTTTCAAACAATAAATATATTATGAAATATATATGCTATATATGGCAGGATTCAATTGGATTATCTTTTAATGTTTGAAAGCAAATTGGTATTACACATCTTTTCAATGGCATCAGCATCAATCCCGATTGTAAAAGATGTTACCTTTGCAGTGTGCTGGCGCAGATCTAAAGGTTTGTAGAGAGGTACTTTTAATTTTTTAGCAATAAGGTCGTGAAGGGCAATATCAATTGCTGTATCCTCATCTTTGGGAAATTCATCTCTTAAGCGCGTGATTATATCTTCTGTATGGAAAAGATCAACATTATTTTTTATGAAACCAGCCGATTTACGAATACCCCGGTAACGCTATTGATGTCTTCCCCAAAAAAGCTGGTTGGTGCGCATCTCTCCAATCCATATTTTAACTGAACTGCAATATTATTTTGAATGGTGTGTGTATCTCTGGCAATTTGAGAAACAGAATATTCTTTGATAATAAAGATAGAGAAAAATTTTTAGAGATGCTTAGAATGACAAAAGAACGGTATGGATACCTCCTTTACGCATATGCCTTCATGGAAAATCATTATTATCTTTTCCTGGAAGCATCAAAGGCAAATATCTCTCAGATAATGCAGACTATCAACACAAGCTATACCGTTTATATAAACAACAGGCATAAGAGATTTGGGCGCGTATTTTAGGGAAGATTTTTATAAACCTTTCAATAAATTATCCCCTCCCCTGGTGTTGATGTATCAGGGGAGGGGGCTGAACTGTTAACAAACCTCTCTTGACAATGTTTGTATTCTCGTAATTGGACCGTTAGACAACTATTATGGGGAATAGCGACCGCCAGTGTTGAGATAGACATCAGTCGACCCACCCCATACAATCATCTCCGTACCCGTCCATACCGCTGTATGTTCGATTCGGGGGCTGGGAGCATCTGTTGTGTTTGTGGATGTCCATGTATCCGTTGCTGCGTTGTAGCATCCACCGGTGTTGAAATAATTATTTACATATGTCCCTCCCCACACAATCATCTCCGTGCCTGTCCACACCGCTGTATGGTAAACCCGGTGGCTGGGAGCGCCTATTGTGTTTGTGGATGTCCATGTATCTGTTGCCGGGTTGTATCGTCCACCGGTGTTGAGACGATTATGATATTGTGAAACACCCGACCCACCCCACACAATCATTTCCGTGCCCGTCCACACCGCCGTATGACGACTTCGGATGCTGGGGGCTTCTGTCATACTTATGGATGACCACGAGTCTGTTGTTGGATTGTAACGGCCACCGTCCCCAGGACCATCACTACCATCCCAACCCCATGTACTTCCACCCCACACAACCATCTCTCCACCCGTCCACAATACCGTATGTAAAAATCGGGCAGAGGGGGCACCTGTTGTACTTGTGGGTAACCATGAGTCTGTTGCCGGATTGTAGCGTCCACCGGTATCGATTGAACTAGCAGTAACATCTAGACCTCCCCACACAATCATCTCTTCGCCCGTCCACACTGCCGTATGGCCAATTCGGACATCAGGGGCACCTATCGTACTTGTGGATGTCCATGCATTCGTTACCGGGTTATAACGCCCACCGGTGTTGAAATCATTTCCACTACCACCCGATCCCCCCCACACAATCATCTCTGTACCCGTCCATATTGTTGTATGTGTAGATCTGGCAACAGGGACGTCTGTTGTACTTGTGGATGTCCACGAGTCCGTTGCCGGATTGTAGCGCCCACCGGTGTTGAACTTCTTACTACCGTCCGACCCGCCCCATATAATCATTTCTGTACTTGTCCACACTGCCGTATGTGTATCTCGGGCAGCGGGGGCGCCTGCCATACTTGTGGATGACCATGAGTTTGTCGCCGGATTGTAACGTCCACCGGTGTTGAGATTACTACTACCATCGGACCCACCCCATACAATCATCTCTGCACCTGTCCACACCGCCGTGTGGTGGTATCGACCGCTGGGGGTGCCTGTGGTGCTTGTAGATGACCATGAGTTTGTCGCCGGATTGTAACGTCCACCAGTGTTGAAATTACTATTACCGTTCCATCCACCCCACACGATTATCTGCGTACCCGTCCATACCGCCGTGTGCCAGAATCTGGCATCAGGGGCTATATCTGTAGGAGTTGCAGACCAGGTGTCGGCTGCATAGGGTAAGGGTGCCTCCGTTGCAATTTCAGGCAAACTATAGCTAAATGCCTCTCCTTCAATCTCGGGGGTAAAATGTTCACCCACCCGTGACCACCACTCGCCAAACACAACCTTCTTCCACTCTACCAGGGCTACCTTTACCCGATCTGTCTCTTTCTGTAATACCCCTATCACATAAAACCGCTCCTCATCTTCTTGCAATGCGCTTACATGCCGCAATGGTATATCCTGCCCCTTCTTTTCTCCAAATATCACGGCTAACTGTTCTATTTCCTCCTGCCACTCATCCCCAGGCAGCTCTAGAACATTTCCATCCGTGTTATTCCTTGCTTTATCCTCACAATTTCTCCCTTTCTTCCATTCCATTTCATGGTATTCTCCTCCCATTCTCTTCATGTTCTTTATCCTGCCGTGCAATCCCACTTTCTTCATCGCACGGTTCTTCAACCTTCCGTGATACCGTTCATCAAAGGTATACCAGTCATGTATTAGCCTTTCCACTAATAGAGGCCTTGCCAGACACTCCGCTATTATCTGTGGATCATTTCCCAGCGCCGCCCATAGTTCACGTAACATTTCAGGATTCCTGGTTGTTTCTGCCATTCGCTCAAGCTCCGCTTGGAGCTGATACCCCGTGACTGGCTGCTTCCAGATAACCTCAAGCGCCTTTGACACCTCAATGTCTCCTCCACCTTCTTTCTCAGCTCCTTTTCAGATATGACCTTATTAATCTGTGGTTTTGGGGATGTATTTGCTTCAGGCCACAAGGTGTGTTTCCAGTAGACCTCTTCTATTGCCTTCTGGCATGCAACTCTCTCCTCAAAACTCAATTCCCGTGAGTCTGCCTTTGTCCACCCAGTCCATACGACTAAACATAAAACACCCAGGAGTCCTATTTTCAACCATCTGCATATTACTGCTTCCATCCATAGCCGATTCATCATGTGTCTCCACACTTTGCTAACCACAAAATGTCTCCTTTCTTATAAAAAATTAGTATGTATTTAGCCGCTTGGAAATATCAGGCTCCATCTCTACAGACATTTTGAATTATTGAATAACGAATATCGGGCAAGGAATTTCAAATTATGAAGTTTTCTTATCCTCCTTTTATTTTTCGGTTTTTTGCGCTTGTTACGAAAATCGAAATAAGCTCATCATGCTTATGAATCAAGGGTTCAAGTTTTGGCATTGACTCGTAAATCGTAAGGACACGGAATGCTGTATCCCTAATATCCCAAAGGACTTCCCCTCTGGAAAGCTTATCCTTACTTACGTCTTTAAAACATTACGAAACAGAGTTCAGGTCGCTCCTTCGTATTCTTCGCGGTTTATTTTCCCCGACCTTTGCTCTTTACCCAATGTGTGGATAAGGATAAGCTTTCTAGAGAAGAAAATGGACGCACAATCCTCTTTTTAGAGAAGGGATATCCTCCTCTATTATGGAACGATACTCTTAGCTTGATGCATGTAGGATAACGCCCGCGCTATAGGTTATTTGGTTATTTTTACCGGTTTAAAAATAAAAAAAGCCCTACTGCAAAAATGTTCATTTAAAACATCTTTGGCAGTAAGGCTGTCTTATTTCTATAGTGTCAGTTATGAGTGTAAGTGTCTGTTATTTATACTGACACTCACACTGTTACAAGACCCTTTACTTTGCGCCCCCTGATCACTCAGGGTTTGCCCTTATCGAGTTGCCCCTTGATTTTGCTCAACATACTGTTTTGGCAGGGCAGCATAGCACAATTTTTGAATATCTGTCAATGATAAAATAAGATTTTTCCATCATAAACAATTCTTAACAGGAACAGGGCAATCGAAGAGGATCAAATAGGGTCATATGTAGGGCCGTATCACTTGCCAAAATAAATCCCTATCATTCTTTGTCAAAGCTATTTTGATCCAATCATGCAGAACCCATCCCGATTGCTCAATTTCTCAATTTTTGGTAGGCGGTGCCTATCTTACCTGGCTGGTTTATTGCCAGGTTAAAGTAGCAAATTCATTATGCAACGTCAAGAATTTTGTAAGATGTAAAGTGGAAATATAAGACTTATTACATTTACTCGACAAAGGGGGAGAAATAAGGTAATCTGTGACATAAAGAGGTTTGTTGAATATGAAAACTGATTCATAAACGGTAGGGAGGGGATTAAAACTTACGAAAATAACATTTATTGCCAACTGACGATTCAAGGGTGTTTGAATGGAAATTCATATCATGGTAGGGCTTATTTTAAGTGCGGTGATTGGGATAACCCTTGGTCTTATTGGTGGCGGCGGTTCGATCATCGCCATATCGATTCTGATCTATATTATTGGCATTGATACCCATCAGGCAATTGTTATGTCGTTGGCTATAGTAGGTTTTTTGACAGGGTTTCTTGGAGTAGGTGGTGACCTTACGGTTATGCCTGCACTTATGATCTTCCATGGCCTTTCTTCAAAAGATGCTATTGGTACACACTTCTTGTTGTTACAACACATTGCGGCGCCGGGATGCTTGGTCATTTCCATTACGGAAATATCGATTTCCGTATACTGATGTTAATCACCGTCATTGCTATCGATGGCACACTTATTGGTACTGCCCTTTCGCTGCCCTTTCGTATCGTGCCTCTCTGGCAGGCTTAAAAAAGTGGTTTGTTATTTTTGTCATCGCAGTAGCGTTATTTATAACGGTTAAGAATTATATAGCCTTGTACAAACAATTGTCAAATTAACACATGGGGCAAAACAGCATGTGGCCGGGAGAAAGCATGTGTGGTTGTGAAATGAATATATTCTCATATGATTTTGCAAATGCTTTATCCCTGTAAAGGTCATTGCGGGCAAGCTAGATATCAGAGTAAAGGAGAAGTAATCCCCCTTGTTCCCCCTTTAAAAAAGGGGAAAGAAGGATGGATTTTTTCCTGAGAAAAGTTTGCCTGATCAGAAATATCAAACTTTTCCCCCTTTTCTAAAGGGGGATTATCAGGGATTAACAACCTCCTGTGCCTCTTTGGTAAGGAGGATTACCATGTTTCAAGCTCTCCTTCTTTAGTAATGACATGATGCTCCTTTTGGGATAGTCCTTGTCCATAACACTCTTACGGCCCAACAGTATTTTGAGTAACTGCGTATTAGTAATAGAATTGAAGGGGAAAATACAGGTGGAGATGTATCTGATTGCAGGATTTATCTTGAGCGCAGTGATGGGAATAACCCTTGGTCTCATTGGTGGCGGTGGTTCGACTATCATGGTGCCAGTTTTAGTTTATGTTATGGGCATTGAAGCTCATGAGGCAATTGGCATGTCACTGGCTATTGTTGGGATGACAAGCCTTGCCGGCGCGGGGCTTCACTATTGGCAGGGGACGGTCAAGTTAAAAACCGGAGCACTCTTTAGCATGTCCGGTGTGATTGGAGCTTATGCTGGCTCTTATCTGACGTATCTGCTCTCGCCTGCTGCACTGCTTCTTTCATTTGCCGCGCTGATGATTCTTGTCAGTATCGCAATGTTATTCGAGCGAAGCAATGGCCGGGACGTAATTACCCATCAGGGCCAGAGCAGGTTGAAAACATTGGCGGCAGGTTTGGCCGTAGGTTTACTAACAGGATTTCTTGGCGTAGGCGGTGGTTTTCTTGCAGTGCCTGCGCTGGTATTCTTCTGCGGTTTTTCGATGAAGGATGCTATTGGCACATCGCTTTTGATTACTACCGTTAATTGTGCTGCCGGGCTGGCTGGTCATTTGCGTTATGGGGGCTTCGATGTCCGGATAACAATACTGGTAACGATAATCGCTGTAAGCGGCGCTTGTATCGGCACGGCCCTTTCCTATCGCATATCAGCGGCGAGTTTGAAAAAATGGTTTGCTGCCCTGATAATTGCAGTTGCGATATTTTTAATTGTGAAGAATTACAAAGCACTGTGGTAAAGTTTTCAGAGTTGCCCGGCAAGGCTAAAGCCTCGCCCTACTTTCTTTTCCGATGTGTTTGGGTTAAGAGAAAGGATACGGAAACATCTGTTCGACGTAATTACTCAAAATAAGATGCAAAACCTGGGTAGGGGCGAATCTTGTGTTCGCTCTGATTGTGGGAAAACGCACAGGTCTTGAATTTACACAAAGGATGGGCGAACACAAGATTCGCCCCTACTATGATCCAACAGTATTTTGAGTAACTACTGTTCGACAAAAGGCGAGAAATAGGGTATTATTCCATAAAATACATGTTTCATAAGAGTGCTTTTGTATGTTTTGTGATTATTTTTACCATACTTATAATTCAAAATCAACACGGAGAATGCTATGGATCGAAAGACAATAACCGTTGACGGCTGCACGGCGTGTGCACATGTGGTGCATGCTGTTAATGAAATTATTACGATTTATCCCATAACTCCTTCATCACCTATTGCGGAGATCTGTGATGCAAAAACTGCCGCTGGTCAGGTGAATATATGGGGGATGGCGCCAAAGGTATGTCAGATGCAATCGGAGTCAGGTGTTGCCGGTGCGGTTCACGGTTCTCTTACTACCGGCGCACTTGCTACCACGATTTCAGCCTCCCAGGGTTTATTGCTCATCATTCCCAATATGTACAAGATCGCAGGTGAACTTACCTCTACCGTATTTCACGTAACCGCCCGTTCTCTGGCATGTCAGGGATTATCGATATTTGGAGACCATTCAGACGTAATGGCCGCAAGAAGTACGGGTTTTGCCATGCTGTGCTCTCAAAATGTCCAGGAGGCAATGGATTTTGCTTTGATTGCACAGGCTGCCACGCTTGAATCAAGAGTACCATTTCTGCACTTTTTTGATGGCTTCAGGACTTCTCATGAGGTCCGGAAGATTGAAGAGGTGGGTTTTGATGATATGCGGGCGATGATCGATAACGACCTGGTTATCAATCACCGGATGAGAGGACTCACTTCTGACCGGCCAAATATACGCGGCACTGCTCAGAACCCTGATGTATATTTCCAGGGCAGAGAAACGGTAAACAAATATTATAACGCTGCTCCGGGTATTATCCAGAAGGCAATGGACAAGTTTGCTGGTATAGCCGGCCGCAAATACAAACTCTTTGATTACTTCGGCGACCCCGATGCTGAGCGTGTCATTGTTACTATGGGCTCTTCAGGAGAAACGGTATTCCATACGATTCACTCGTTAAATGCACAAGGGGAGAAATTAGGTCTCGTCCAGGTAAGACTTTTCCGTCCTTTCGATATAGACGCTTTTGTCGGTAGTTTACCGAAGAGTGTCAGGGCAATTGCTGTCCTTGACCGCACGAAGGAGCCAGGCGCGATTGGTGAACCATTATACCTTGATGTGAGGACTGCTATTGGCGAGGCGATGGAGAAAGGATCGGTCACATTTGAAAATTATCCAACGATTGTTGGCGGCCGCTACGGACTTGGATCAAAAGATTTTACTCCTGCTATGGTAAAGGCTATAGTCGATAATATTTCACAGAAAAAGCCAAAGAATCACTTTACGATAGGTATCCATGATGATGTTACGGGTACCAGTCTTGAATATGATGAGTCGTTCTCTATAGAAGGAAGCGGTGTCTTTCGTGCCTTATTTTATGGATTGGGTTCTGATGGCACGGTTAGCGCCAACAAGAATACTATTAAGATTATAGGGACGGAAACAGATAATCATGCGCAAGGTTACTTCCTTTACGACTCGAAGAAGTCAGGAGCTATGACCGTATCCCATCTCCGTTTTGGAAAGGATGAGATTGGTCATCCCTATCTCCTTCCAAAAGCAAATTTCATTGCATGCCATAATCCTGTATTTCTGGAAAAAATTGACATGCTATCCCATGCGGATACCGGTGCAACCTTTCTGCTCACGACCTCACGAAATAAGGACGAGATCTGGGATACCTTACCCGTTGAGGTGCAGGAACAACTTATTTCCAAGAGAATGAAGTTCTATATAATCGATGCCAGCGCCATTGCAGAAGAGCTTGGGCTTGGTGCGAAGATCAACATGATTATGCAGACCGCATTTTTTGTTATTTCAGGGGTCATTCCAAAGGAAGATGCGATCCAATCGATCAAGTCTGAGATTAAAAAGACGTATGCAAAAAAGGGTGAGGAAGTGGTGAAATTAAATTATGCAGCAGTAGATAAGGCAATCCAGAGTATTGCTGAGGTGTCGGTGCCTGGCAAGGTTACCAGCAAGGTCAGAATGCGTGCGATTGTACCTGAAGATGCACCTGATTTTGTCAAGCGTGTAACTGCAAGGATGATTGCCAATAAAGGGGATTCCCTGCCTGTTTCGGCTATGCCTGATGATGGCACCTGGCCAACGGGAACTACACAGTATGAGAAAAGGAGTATAGGAATTGAAATACCTATTTGGGAACCTGATATCTGCATACAGTGTGGCCAGTGTTCTTTTGTGTGTCCCCATGCAACGATCAGGATAAAGGCATATGACCATTCATTATTACAGAACGCGCCCTCCACGTTTCAATCTATTGATGCTACCGGCAAGGAACTCAAGGGACTTAAATTTACCGTTCAGGTAGCGCCTGAAGATTGTACCGGTTGCGGTTCGTGTGTATTTACGTGCCCTGCATATAAGAAGGATGCAGAAGGGAAAAAGATTCCGGATTTTAAGGCGATCAACATGAGACTTCAGGAGCCGCGACGACGTGTAGAGGCTGAAAATTATAAGTTCTTTCTCAGTTTGCCTGAGCTTGATCCGGCTAAGTATAAGGTTACAACCGTGAAAGGAAGCCAGTTCTCAAAACCACTCTTTGAGTATCACAGCGCATGTGCCGGTTGTGGAGAAACTCCATACATAAAATTACTTACCCAGCTATTTGGTGATCGGTTAGTTATTGCCAACTCTACGGGTTGTTCTTCGATCTACGGTGGAAATTTGCCAACAACTCCCTATACCAAAAGGGATGACGGCAGGGGGCCTGCCTGGTCGAACTCATTGTTTGAAGATAACGCCGAATTTGGTCTTGGCATGAGACAGACGGTAGATAAGTTTTGTATGCAGGCGCGGGAATTCATAGACAGGCTTGCTGCAAATCCTTCATATGCAGATGCAAAAGGGTTATTTGACTCCATAAAAAATGCTGATCAATCAACCCAGGAAGGTATCGAGGCGCAGCGTGTCCGTGTTGAGGAATTGAAAAAGAGGGTATCGAAAGATAGTTCAATTGAGGCAAAGCATCTCCATTCTCTTGCCGATTATCTTGTCAAGAAATCAGTATGGGCAATTGGGGGAGATGGATGGGCATACGATATTGGTTATGGGGGCGTAGACCATGTTCTGGCTTCCGGTGAAAATATAAAGATTTTGATCCTGGATACAGAAGTCTATTCAAACACGGGCGGTCAGATGTCCAAGTCAACCCCTTTAGCAGCTATGGCCCAGTTTGCAGCAGGCGGAAAGAGAACTCCGAAGAAGAATATTGGTATGATTATGGCTACGTACGGAAATATCTACATTGCACAGGTAGCCTTTGGGGCTAATCAGATACAGACAGTGAAGGCAATCTCTGAGGCTGAGGCGTATCATGGACCTGCATTGATTATTGCCTATTCAACCTGCATAGCACATGGTATTGAAATGAGCAAAGGGGTTGAAGCTATGAAGAAAGCCGTTGCCTGCGGCCATTGGCCCCTGTACCGCTATAATCCGGTACTGGAAAAAGAAGGTAAGAATCCTCTCGTTATTGATAGCGGCGAGCCAACGATTTCTTTTGAAGAGTATGCTTATAATGAGAACCGATATCGGTCGTTAAGAGCAAGCAATCCGGAACTGGCAGCAGCCCTCATGAAGGAGGCCGAGGCTGATGTAAAAAGGAGATGGGTACTTCTCAAGCATATGGCAGCGTGGTCTCCGGGCAACGCTTAAAATCAGCAAAGTGCAAAGGGTACAACAAATATCCGCCTTATCTTTTGAGATGCTTTTATGCAAATTTTGAAAAATGCATAAGAACAAAACCGCTTTTCCATATTTTTTGGCATAGATTTTGATATTTAAAATTGTACCAAAATTAGCGTTATAGTGATTAACGATTGAAACTATAGCATCCAAGAGATGAAACCGAACAGAATGTGGCAAAAGTTGATCTTTAGTTGTATGCAGGTGTATGGAACATACGGAATCCTTAAACATGTCATTGCGAGGAGTTTTTCCGAAGCAATCTCTTCTGAAACATGCAAAGGATTGCTTCGGACAAGACCCTCGCAATGACCATCGGCACAGTCTTTCCTCTGTTGAGGATATGTTCGGTTTCATACTTGGAATACTATAAACAACATATTTCAGAGAAGAAGCATGTGTTTGGTCGTTTGAGAATGTACAATTCAAAAAAATCAGGAGGTAGACAATTATGATAAAACCTATACGTATTACTCCGGAAGAAGCTCATAAAAAGCTTGAATCCCATGAGGCCATTCTTGTATGTGCATATGAGGATGATGCAAAATATAAACAAGTGCAGTTGCAAGAGACAATTTCGTTCAGCGAATTTAAATCCAGGCTTCCTTCACTTGCTAAGGATAAGGAAATTATTTTCTATTGTGCCTGACCTAATGACAGCAGCGCTGTCGGTCAGGCAGCAAAATATATTGAGCAAGGATACAAAAATGCAAAGGTCATTGGTGGTGGTGTTGAAGCATGGAGAAAAGCAGGATATCCGATGGTTCATGCAAATAGCTATTCGAAATAGAATGTAATGTTTAGGATATTCAGTAATTACTCAAAACATGGTGCAAAACTGGGGCAGGGGAGAACACAAGGTTCGCCCCTACTATAATCCAACAGTATAAAGTATTACGGAGTTTTGGGGACAAGCAAAATAGCCATAAAGTCACGAAGTGACAGTGCTCGTGATTTGTGTCCATTTGCACCGACACTCATTACTGACACGAAAAACTTGTTGAAGACCTCATGTAACCTTTAATCTTATTTGAGTGCCTCTTTTTGTTCGTTTTCCCACTGCAGGAAGTTATCCATGTCGGTCTTGACTGATTTCACTACAAATGCAATAACAGCCATATCATCAAGGTAACCAATTACGGGGATAAAATCTGGCATAAAGTCAACGGGAGAAACAAAATAGATAATGGCAGCTATCGATAAAACGATCGATTCCCACGGGACTTCCTTATAATCGCCACGAATGTAAGCCCGTACCATCCGGATTAGCGCTGAAAGGTATTGCCATGCCTGGCTAACAGGTCCCTGCTTCTTACGTTTTGTTTTTTTGACTGCTTTATCAAGAAGTTTTTCTGTTTTCTCCGGGTTATGTGCGTATATTTCTGCCTTATGCCTGGCTCTTTTGAACTCTTTTGATGTCAGCACATTGCCGACCTTCCTGAATATTCCGAATCTCCCGGCCAGGTAGTCTTTTGCTACGGGTTTTTTTTCAATCTTTACTCCGAAGTAAGTAAGAACAAGATCGGAGGATGCCGTATTAATAATAGTATGGACTTCTCCAGGCTCAATCGTAATGCAAATACCCTTTTCAACCGGGTATTCCTTATCATCGATTCGGACAATTCCCTTACCTTCTTCGAAAAAGAAGATTTCATACCTGTCATCATGGGCATGGGGGTCAGCTATTTGGCCAGGTGTGATGCGCGCCTGAGAAAAACCCGTTACATTGGGTATTTCATCTTTCTTCAGCAATACCTTTTTCTTTATTTCAGGATTATGGGATACACCTTCCTCTGGCAGATCTGAAAGTGATACAATTTTCATATTCTATCTCAATCCTATAGAAGTTTTTATTTTGACGGGATGGACAAAATGAGAACAAAATATTGCATTTTGTCCTTCCTTATTCCTTACTTTGCCTTTTCTCCAGGTATTCCTTGAGGGCGACTGCGTTATTAAAGCTCTTATTTTTAGCAGCAAATACGAGAGTCAATGTGCCTTCGCCAGACTTCCTCACCAGTTGTTCTGCCACTTCAGACTGATTTTCCAGTTCCCGATAATAACGATTCCTGAACTCTTCCCATTTCTCCGGGTCGTGACCAAACCATTTCCGAAGCTCGTTACTTGGCGCAATCTCCTTGAGCCAAGAATGAATATGTGCTTTTTCCTTACTAACACCGCGAGGCCATATCCGGTCTACCAACACCCGGTAGCCATCCTCTTTCGAAGGGGTATCATAAGCTCTTTTTACATAGATCATACCGGAAATCCAGCCTCCTTAGTGCTGTTGTAGGGCAAGGCTTTAACCTTACCTCCCCATCTGAATAGGTGATCGGAGATAGCACAATCCTGAAGGATCACCCTACAGAAGAAAATTTCTATCTATTAATTAGGTTGGGTTTTAAAAGACAAAATCCAACAGCCTTTTATCCACCTCCAAATCCCCTCCCGAGAGGGGACTTTTTGATTCCCCTCCTGGGGAGGTTAGGGGCATATGCATCAAGCTAAGGAGATTGTGAGATTACTTCAGTCGTTTCTTCTTCACAATTTAGAGGAGTGGTATTCTGTTATCCCAGAGATTTAGCACATCGGAAGCCGATCGTATCGTTTTTGTAAGCAGGTTCATCATAATCCCGATTCGCACATCGGATATGAACTACACCAGACCCATTCCACGAGCCTCCCCGCAATACCTTACATGCGTTCAGAGAACCACTGGTTGCCGAAGGTTTTAATTCATAAATAGAGATGCCAACCTCTTCGGGTCTTCCGAAGTAGGGATTTTCCTCTGCTATAGTTGGCCCTTGTGGATCTTTATGAGGAGCGTGCTCATAATAATGACTATCATACCAATCAGCCGTCCATTCCCACACATTTCCTGCCATATCAAAACATCCACAGGCACTTTGTCCTTGCGGGAATTGAGTAACCGGAGTTGGTTTTTCAATCTTTAACTCAGCACAATTCAATTTTGTTTTATCGAAGACATTACCCCATGGATAGATCCTGCCATCCATTCCACGGGCGGCCTTTTCCCATTCTGCTTCAGTAGGCATCCTTTTCCCCGCCCATTTCGCAAAAGCCTCAGCCTCGTACCATGAAATATTTACAACGGGACAATCTTGTTGCTCGCCCTGTAGAACAGTGTCAAGATCACCACTATCCAAAGGATTTGTCTGTGAGATAAACTGCCATCCAGCATCTGACCAGAATAGTTTTTGCGTATAACCTCCGGATTCGATAAATCTCCTGTATTGAGCAATCGTGACCGGATACTTGTCTATAAGATAAGCGCTTAAGTAAACTTCTCTTTGAGGAAATTCGTTATATAACCGGTCAATCTCGATATTATGGTCAAGGTCTAATAATGTATCGATATCCTCCTTGGTACTTCCCATGAGAAATGGCCCTTCGGGGATAAGGATCATACCGTCGGGAACAAGGTGTTTTTCTTCAGGTATTTTAATCATAAGAGAATCAAAACATTTCTGCTAATTTTTTTGATATTATTGCAAGATTTCTATCTTTGGTCAGGTATTCTACTTCGTGCGGGTTTACCTTTAAATCGATAAGCATTTTCCTGATATTTTTCCATCCGGATTCTCTCTTTTTCTCATTGGATTCTAAATATAAATTTGAAACGAGTTCTCCTAACTTTTGTATAAGCCGGAGATCTTTATTCTCATAAAAATTCCTGATTACCTTTCTCTGGTATGGCGTATATCCTTTCACATCCTTCTGATCCATCTCATTTCTCCACGTTATCGTATTTCCTTTAAGTTAAAAATAAATCTTCGCTCTTTCTGTAATGGGCTAATAATTATGAGAGCAACCTCTGCATCAGGGTCTATAGAATAATTCGGGAAATCGTACTTACAGAAAGAATCCTTGAAATGATTATAGGCTTACCCATATAATAATATCATAATTTTACCTTATTGCAGCAGAAAAAAGAGGTAGTTCTAAAATTTCAGATTAAGAATTAATTAAAAATTTCATGAAGGTGACATTTCTCGGTACCGGTACCTCTCATGGCATTCCCATGATTGCCTGCAACTGCAAGGTTTGTACCTCTGATAATCCAAAGAATAAGCGGATGCGCACCTCTGTGCTTGTTCATAGTAATAGCTCCAATATCCTCATCGATGCCCCACCGGAATTAAGGCTTCAGTGCATTAAAAACAACGTTACAAAGCTCGATGCTGTGCTCATCACCCATGCTCATGCTGACCATATATTTGGTTTGGACGACATTCGGCGATTCAATATAGTGCAGCATATGGATATGCCTATTTACGGCGCTGCCAGTACTCTTGATACCATACGAAATGTCTTCTCTTACGTATTTAATGGAGAACGGGATAGTGGGGGTTTTAAGCCGAGATTTTCCCTGAATGTCATACATGATAGGGTAAAAATAGGCAACCTTTCTGTTGCGCCTGTAGAGGCTATTCATGGCGATGGACAGGTGACAGGTTACCGGTTTGAAAAATTTGCTTACATTACTGATGTCAATAAGATCCCTGCCGAATCACTGGAAAAGCTCAGAGGGCTGGATGTGCTCGTATTAGGGGCGTTGCGCTATATTCCTCATGCAAAACACTTTAGTATTGAACAGGCATTATCCGTTGTTGAGAAATTAAGGCCACACAAGGCATACTTTACCCATATGTGCCACGATATCGAACATGAAGAAGCTAATCGCAAACTTCCGGCAGGTGTTGAGTTTGCATTTGACGGGCTTGTGATTGAAGTTTGATTGAGGAGTTCCATTTTAACAAACTGAAAGGAGATAAGAAATGTTGAAGAAGATTGGTATTATAATGACTTTTATTAGCATTATTGGTGTATTCATGGTGTCGACAGGTTGCCATCATTGTGACCATTGCTGCCAAATAAAATTGCAAAAACCCTTATCTGAGTGATATTGTATTTGGGTCTTAAGAAAAATTCTATTGACAGGTAATTTATTTTTGTTATAGTTTTCACAAAAATTTATATATTTTCTTTTCATCAAAATCAATCCTGCCTAAGGTTCGTATGAGAATGTATACCTCATTGATACAGTGCATATGCGTATGCCTGTCGATTCTTTCTCCTTTTCTTTTTATAAATACCCTTTCAATTGCTGAATCAGGCGAACAGTCTGTGCGCAAGGCTGCTATTTTTGTAGAAAATCGGGCGGGCAGCGCCTTTCATGATAAAGTACCTGTGTTGGAGGATTTCATTACCAGTCGTATAACGGAGAAAGGATTTAGTGTGCTCAGCCGGGAAGTTGTGATCAACAGCCTGAATAATTATTCTGCACAAGAACCAAAGGATTCTGATGAAGAGTTAAAGGATGTTATCAATGCCGTGCAGCTTCTGAAAGCCTTATTAACTAAAGATCAAAAAGGTTTGGAGGAAAGGATGTCGGGTGCAGGGCTGGACAAACTCCTCAGCAAAGAAACTTCCGCTTTGCGATTAACGCAGATGATAGGCGCAGATTATATCGTTGTGGTTTCCCTGGCTTCCCTTGGCACAGAAAAGAAAGCATTTAAAGGCTACGGGGTAGAAACCATGAATCTCATTACTCATGTACGAATAAGTTATAAGATTCTCGATAGTGTATATGGCGGGACTTTGGTTGCAGATACTGTCAGGGTGAGTAAATCTTTGCGTTCTACAGAAAGCAGCCGCAACGAAGACAGCGATATGATCAATGGACTATTGGACGATGCGGCAGTTAAAGTTGCAGAAGGTTTAGATAAAAAACACCTTGCCCAGCCTCCGCCGGGACGTAACCTTGTTGAAATTACGATTGCTTGCGGTATGCAGGATTTAGTCCAGTTGCCAATAAGCATTCCTGATGTCCGATTGACAGAAAACGGTACCGTGATAATCGAAAAGGATGCATTGGAAGTGCAAGCGCTGGATGTTACTGTTGAACTAAATGGAACGGTTATTGGTTCTGCCCCCGGCGTTTTTAAGGTGCCTCAGGGACTCAGTAAGATTCGCCTTTCCCGTGAAGGGTTTAAGGATTGGGAGCGGACAATCAATATCATTGAAGGGCAAAAACTAAAGGTAGCCTTGCAGATGCATGAGACCGGATATGCGCGATGGAAAGATAATACTGCATTTTTCCAGGATTTGAAAAATGGAGAGAAACTGACAGATGCCACAGTCGAATTGATAAAAGGAGGCGCACAGATGCTGAGGCAAAGCGGGTTCAATATACATGTCAAAGGGGATATCAATATAGATCCCAAGAAGGGTAATTCAATTTTTAATCTATCTCGTTAAAAAATAAACGGTATACCTATGAAACTCTTATTAATTGGTAAAATCTTTTTCACTATTTGTACATTAGCTTTTTTGTCCCCGGCGCTTGCCTGGGCGCAAAAGGAGACACTAGGTGTCTCTGCTGTCAAACCTACTCCCGCTCTTATGCAAGGTGTAGAACGGGCAGGCAAGAGGGTTGAAATGGACCGTGTATTACAATCACTGGATGGTCAACTGACCGACTCTATTCATGCGACAAGAAAATTCCAGGTAGTAGGGAGGAGTGATTTGAGTGAAATTTTAAAGGAGCAGGAGTTTGCCAATTCCGGGAATGTTGACTCAAATGACAAATCTGCCGCATTGCAGTCCAAATTAGCCGGAGCGAAATATCTCCTTGTCACAACCGTTGATGATTTTCAGGATTACACGGAGACCGCCACTTTTAAAAGCACTGGCAGAAGCGCTATAAAACGTGTTGTCAGACTTTCTTGTGTAGGTAAAATATACGACTCAACTACGGGGAAATTACTGGAGTCTACGAATTTCCAGATGAGTAATAAAGACATTTCAGAAAATCGTACGTATTCGACAAGAGAGGGTATGGTGGGCGAGGATCTGTTGGTAACAATCGCCCGTAAAATGGCGGGAAAAATCGCTAATCGTGTAGCCGACGTAATTTTTCCTCCCAGGGTGCTGAGTAAGAGAGACAAGCAGGTTACCATCAATCGTGGCGATGGCGCTGACGTTGCGGTAGGGCAGATTTGGAATGTTTTTGCCGTGGGTGAAGAATTAATTGATCCTGACACGAAAGAATCTCTGGGTAGAGAAGAAGTGCTCATTGGTAAGGTAAAAATCATCAGCATTCTACCTAAGACGTCAACAGCGGAGATTCTGGAAGATTTTGGAATTAACAAAGATACTCTTCTGAGAAAGGCGCAGTAGGAAGCCTCATCACATGGGTATCTATACACAGCGTCATTCATCAGATACGAATCCCCGTTCCCCATTTCCATGAGGACAAGTTTCACGGGGACAAGTATGTCATTCCCGCCCCCGCTTTCACGAGGATAAACTACATCGGGAATCCAGAAAAATACTGGATTCCGGGTCAAGCCCGGAAT
Organism: Candidatus Jettenia ecosi; assembly: GCA_005524015.1. Lineage (GTDB taxonomy): Bacteria > Planctomycetota > Brocadiia > Brocadiales > Brocadiaceae > Jettenia > Jettenia ecosi. Next base: position 30,573 of record SULG01000007.1, on the reverse strand, counting down.
GACAGATGCTTGTCCTCGAATGTAGTTATCGGGGAGTTGTAAACTTATGTCGCTATGTATATCTGGTAAAATAGGAGAATGATGTGGTGCAAACAGGTAACAGAAAAATGAAAAGATTACTTGGGGCTATTTTTGTTACATTCCTGGTCGGATGGCTTGGCGCCGGGTGCGCAAGTTATAATAAGCAAACCAAAAACATAAACCAAAGTTGGGAATCAGGCAATATTCAGTCTGCTGCCGCACAGGTTTCTGCTGAAGCAGAAAAACGTAAGGATACTAAAGACGCCGTAATATGGCGACTGGAGCAAGGAACCGTATTGCGGGCTGCCGGACAATTAGAGGAAAGTAATCATGCCTTTGATATGGCCGAAGAGATGATCAACCGGTTCGAAGAAAAGGCAAAGGTTAAAGTTTCCCATGAGACTTTGGCATCTGTCACTAATTTGACAACGTTACCTTACGAGGGTTTTGCCTATGATAAGATCATGATGAATACCTACAAGGCGTTGAACTATTTGGAATTGGGAGATTATGAAAAAGCCAGGGTAGAATTTAACCGTGCATACGAGCGCCAGGATGAGGCTGTTCAGGTAAATGCGGCGCGTATTGAAAAAGCGCAGGAAGAAGGGAAGAGAAAAAACCTGCATGTCGATTTGGAAGACGTTCATAATGATGAGAGATTCGGGAATCAATTCGAGAATAATTATGCCAGCCTTGAACAGTTCAAAGCGTATGCGGACTATGTGAATCCATTGGCCGTTTATTTGGATGCCCTGTTTTTCATGACTCAGGCAGCAGGATTTTCAGATTTAGAGAGATCGCGTAAGTCGTTCGAACGGGTACTTGGTATGGTGAGTGAAAATAAGTTTATTCATCAGGATTTTGAGATCTTGGAGCAGGTAATAGAAGGGCATCCGATTCCAGCGACTACGTATGTCTTTTTTGAGACCGGTCTGGCGCCAGAACGCGAGCAAATCCGCATTGATCTTCCGCTTTTTATCGTTACCCCTCAGGTGCCTTATGTGGGCGCCGCCTTTCCGAAACTGAAGTACCGAAATAGCTATCTATCAGATCTGCACGTTTCCTCTGAAGAGATGGCCGAGTCGACTCTGTTGTTATCAAATATGGATGCGGTTGTTACCCATGAATTTAAAAATGTGCTTCCCCTTATCATTACAAAGACACTTATTGCATCTGCGCTAAAGGCGGGCGCTACCTATGGGGCATATGCAGGCATGACGAATGGGGGAAGAAATAACCCTGAAGCCGGGTTGGCAGTATTGATTGCCGGAGCAATTACCCAGGTAGTCATGAATCAGGCAGATTTAAGGACGTGGACTACCTTGCCCAAAGAATTCCAATTATGCCGTTTCCCGACCCCAGCTAATCGAGAAATCGAATTAACAGCTCCGGATTGTGGACAAAAAGTACCGGTAATACTAGACGAAGGGGTTGTCAATGTCGTTTGGGTTAAATCGGTAAACCGAAACAGTCCATTATTGGTAAAGCAATTTACTTTGTTAAAGGACAATGCAAAAAGGAATGTGCCTTTCGAGATTCCAGCATCCAAGAGTATTCCTTTGGTAGAATCTTCCCGGCCTGAGCAGTCAACACAGAAAAGTGAACAGACAGATAAGGTAAATAAAAGTTAGCACGAGGAGAAAATATTTTAGTAAGGATATAACAATCAAATAAGGAATTGAATATGCAAAAAACGATATGGTTGCTGACAGGTTTCTTGATGAGTACGGCTATGGTATTCTCATCATGTACCACGGTTAATACCGTGGGAAGGGAAACCCCGGTTGGAACACGCCAGATGATCGCTGATAAACGGGTTATTACTGATGCTACGTTAAACAGAAAGGTTAGCATTGTTGGTCTGAACGAAAATACTACCAGTGGCGGATTTTTACAGGTGCAAATTGAGCTGCTTAACCAAAGGAATTCCCTGCAGGAATTCAGCTATAATTTTGAATGGTTTGATATGAATGGAATGCTCATCAACACACCTGCTTCTGTGTGGATACCCCGGCATATTGAGGGGCGTGAGGCCTTGACAATTACCGCAGTAGCTCCTACAACAACGGCTAAGGATTTCCGGGTAAAATTTATTGAGAATGTAAGATGATACACAAAAGAAAGGATGAATCATTCATGATGAAAAAGACTCCCCGCTTTTATCTTATACCGTTACTATCGTCGATAGTTATTGGCGGATGTGCAACACATACAAGGTATGTTGAACCTACTGGCCCGCGTACTTTGGTTACTTCTGAAATAAATATTCAGGATTTCTCTTACGCTGCCGAGGATATGGTTAAGTCGCTTCTGGTTTCAGGATCTTTAGACAAAACACCCGTGCAGCCTGCTGTTCTTGCAATTAGCAGAATTGTAAACAATACCACCCAGCAGATTGATACCGATATGCTGACAAAAAAGATTCGGGTTGCCCTCAACCAGAGTGGAAAGGTCTTAACCACTACAACGATGGGGATAGGCGGTATTGCTGAAGATCCTTTAGCTAAGGATATTCAGCAGGAAAAAGAGTTTTATGCAGATAAAAAAGAACCGCAACCGCTGCCTGACTACACGCTTTCCGGTAAAATCATCGAGAAACGTGATAGCCAAAACAAAATTCGCCAGGTTGCATATATCTTCCAGTTATCGCTCACTGATGGCAGAGGTTTGGCTGTCTGGGAAGATGAGAAGCAAATCGCTAAACAAGGAAAACAAAGTCTCATTGGTTGGTAGTAAACTAACATAGTTTGTGGTAGGGCGGATTAAGCGATAGCGAATCCGCCTTTTCTGGAAATAGTATGGGTGGATTCGGTGTAAAAACCAACGCCTTAATCCACCCTACTCATACCTTGATGTACAGGAATTTCAAAGTTTTTCATAATGTGTTAACACACCCCTACCCCAATTGTAGAGACGCAAGATTTTGCGTCTCTACAGGGGAATAAACACACCCCCAACCCCCTCTCAAAAGGGGAGTATAAGAGTCCCCTCTCGGGAGGGGATTTAGGGGTGGGTAAAACGGGAAGAAACCCGCTTACGAAGAGATAAAAGTCGCCGAAGGCCTTGATTTAGGTATATAATGTGTTTTCTTAATGAAGAGTTTCTTTTGTTATACCTTCTAATTCTTCCAGCTTTCCTTCAGCAATCTCCTCTTCCAGTCTTACTACTTCCCGGAAGGCGATACCTTCTCTCCAGAGAAAAAGAAAACCCAAAACTATGGAAGGTAGAACACTGATGGCCCACAAGATAATAGCATAACTTTGAGCTGCCGTCGCCTGTATCCCAAAAATATCCAGTGATTTTAGTATTGCGATATGAAAGACTCCAATGTACCCGGGCGCTTGAGGCAGTGCAATTGCCAGCGCCAGACAAACAGCGATAAGACATGCGCCAACGAAAGGAAGATGTATGTGGAAGGAAAATCCAAGAAGATATATTTCTGCCCCGGCAATAATCCAGATCAGGAATGAAAGCGCTAGTATCCATAGGGTCTGTACTTTGTTCTCCAGTATCCTCAGTCCATAAACAAAGGATTCGTAAAACTCCATAGTTTTATCTTTAAATTTGTGGGGAAGAAAGGAACAGAGTTTCAGCAGTATTTTTCTAAAGAAATCAGGCCTTATAATAACTAAAAAAAGGGAAGCGGTAGTAAGGACTCCTATCACTGCGAATACCTCAGTCCATTTTTTCAAGGAAGGAATAATGGATTCCTTAACTGTGTTTACTTCATGGGGTGAAACCTGAACAGAGGGATTGTGGTTCGTTGCAGAGGGGTGTGGCAGTAAAGCGATGACGACCACAGTAAAGAGAATAAGGCTTAACATATCGAATATCCGCTCCACGATTACGGTGGCAACCGAGGTTGAAAATTTTACACCCTCCTTTTTATATAATAAAAAAGGCCGTAAAACTTCTCCAACACGGGCGGGAAGGATGTTGTTTGCCATGAAACCAATGCAGGTGATAGATAACAGATTTATCATAGGAATTGATTTGATGTGCGATAATAGTCCTTGCCAACGCAGCGCCCTTACTGCAAAAAATAGCGAAGATAACATAAGTGTTGGTATTATAAACCAATAATTTGCTTCCCGTAAGGCATTTCCCAGGAGTGACCATTTGATATTTTTGACAAATAACCATAAGCAAACAACGCTAACTATAATACTTAAAATAAAAAAGATATTTTTTTTGTTCAAATTCATTGCTTTATCAATTTGAGATAACGCTCCGTTTGCGTCTGTCTGTGTTTGATGTTTGAGAAAAATAAGGCTTCAAATACCTGCCGGTATAACTTGATTGTATTTGAGAGATTTGTTCCGGCGTGCCGCACCCAACGATATATCCGCCCGCATTGCCGCCTTCGGGACCAAGATCGATAAGATAATCAGCAGATTTAATAATATCCAGATTATGTTCCACCACGATTAAAGAGTGTCCGGCCTCGAGTAATTTCTGAAAACACGTGAGTAATTTTTGAATATCATCCATGTGGAGTCCTATCGTAGGTTCATCAAAGATAAAGAGCATCACGTCGGTGTTTTCCTGAGCTATGTAGGATGAAATTTTGAGTCTTTGTGCCTCTCCTCCGGATAAGGTTGTTGCAGGCTGGCCTAACCGCAGGTAGCCTAATCCCGTATCCTGAAGAAATTTTAATCCTTTGGTAATTCGCGCTGAATCATGGAAGAATATAAGGGCTTCATCTACCGTCATTTCTAATACCTCATGGATGTTTTTGTCTTTATATTTTACATCAAGCACCTTTTTATTAAACCGTTTTCCGTTACATTTATCGCAGGTAATTGTAATGTCTGCAAGGAACTGCATATCAACTATGATATAGCCGGCGCCCTCGCATTGTTCGCATCTTCCGCCCGCTACATTGAAAGAAAAAGAGCCGATTTCCAGTTTTCGTATTTTTGCATCCCGGGTTGATGAAAAGAGCCTTCGGATTTCATCAAATATCTTTATGTATGTAACAGGATTAGAACGAGGGGTTCGGCCTATGGGTGATTGATCCACAAGGACAACATCAGTAATTAATTGTGTGCCTTCGATACCCTTGTATTTTCCTATGAGTCCTGCGTACCCTTTTTTCTTTTCTTTTATTGCCCCGTAAAGGGTATCTTGTACAAGGGTGCTTTTCCCTGATCCGGATACCCCTGTTACACATACGAGCATATTAAGAGGAAAGGTAACATCTATTCCTTTCAAATTGTTTTGTGAAGCGCCTCTCAATACAATGGTCTTCTTGGAACTTTTTTTCCGGTTCCGGGGTATTTTGATCTCTTTAGCGCCTTTTAAATATTGTCCAGTCAGTGAAATATTATGAGCAGGCAAATCTTTAAATGCACCTTGATAAACAAGCATGCCGCCATTTTCACCCGCCCCAGGTCCGATATCGATAATCTCATCCGCTGCCTTAATGACCTCTTTTTCATGTTCAACGACGACAACGGTGTTTCCAATACTCTGTAATCGTTTCAGGATCTGTATGAGCCTGTCGGTATCTCTCGGATGAAGCCCAATACTCGGTTCATCCAGGATATAGAGGGTATTTACCAGTGAAGAACCCAGAGATGTTGTAAGGTTTACCCGTTGTGCTTCTCCTCCGGAAAGGGTACGGGTCATACGATCCAGGGTCAGATATTCTAATCCTACCTTGATCATATAGTCTAACCGCTTTTTAATTTCCTGTAAAAGCAAGTGAGCTATATTTGTTTCATAATCGGTAAGCTGAAGTTCTTTGAAGAATTGGTAAGCTTCTTCGATTGTCATGGTGCAGATATCCGATATATTCTTATTGTTAATCAGAACATGTAATGCCTGATTTTTCAAGCGTTTTCCATTGCAGGTATGACAAAGGGTATATCCCCGGTATTTACTCAGGAATACGCGGATATGCATCTGATATTTTCGTTGTTCTAACCAGTGAAAAAAGTCGTAGATGCCACAGAAATCTTCTGTGCCTTCCAGGATTAATTTTACCTGCTCCTTCGTTAATTTACGGAAGGGGGTGGTGAGTGGTATATTATATTTTGCAGATGCCTTTTTAAGCGATTCAAACATCGAGTTGTAGGTAGGTGTTTTCCAGGGAGCGATAGCTCCCTGATTCAACGTCTTTTCTTTATCCGGTATGACGGCATCCAGGTTGATATCGATAGTATGTCCAAAACCCTGACATTTAGGACAAGCGCCAATCGGGTTGTTAAACGAAAATAGCATAGGTACGGGATCAGGATATTCAATAGCACAATAACTGCAAAAGAATTGCTTGCTGTATTTGAGTTCTCTCCAGGAGGCTTCCTGAATATTAAGAGGCTGGCCTTGTATATGCGGATCATTACAAAGAGAAGAATCAGGACTGTTGTAGATAATGCTTGCATGTCCCGCACCCAGGCGGTATGCAGTTTCCAGTGCATCCACAAGGCGTTCTTTACTAACGTCTTTAACGACAAGCCGGTCAATAATTCCATAAACAAATTTTGCGGACCTGATATCCCAATCGTTTTTTTCTGAAGTGATATCAAGAATAGTAGTATCGGCCAGGATTCTTACCAATCCACGTTCTTTCAGCAGGTTAATGTGTGTCTGACTCGAAACTTTTTGACTCATAACGATTGGGAATGTAACGAGGAATCGTGTTTCTTCCGGCAACGATAAAATGGTTTCCACAATATGAGAGACAGAGTCTATCTGTACCTGCCGGTTACAGCTACTACAAAAGGTCTTGCCAATCCGGGCAAACAGTAATCTCAGGTAGTCATTAATCTCTGTGGCAGTTCCAACGGTTGAGCGCCGGTTTTTTACCGGATTTTTTTGCTGAATGGCTATTGCAGGCGGGATTCCTTCGATGTGATCTACATCCGGTTTATCCATTTTTTCCAGGAATTGACGCGCATAAGCTGAAAAAGACTCTACATATCGCCTCTGCCCCTCTGCAAAAAGGGTATCAAATGCCAGGCTTGATTTGCCCGACCCACTGACTCCGGTAATCACCACAAGCTTTTTATGCGGGATTTCAACGGTAATATTCTTGAGATTATGCACCCGTATGCCACGGGCAATAATGGATTTTTCCATAGTTGTGTAATTATTTTAGTTGAATGGTAAAGAAATTCTCATTTGGACACGGATGAACATAGATTTCTTAATAATTTCTCTGTATCTGTTTCATGTTCATTCGTAGTTATAGTACTTCAAGGATGAAACCGAACATATTCTCAACAGAGGAGAGACCACCCCACCGGTCATTGCGAGGGGTTTTCCCGAAGCAATCTCTTCTGAAACATGCAAAGGATTGCTTCGGACAATACCCTCGCAATGACATTTTTAAGGATTCCATACATTTGCATACAACCGAAGATCAACTTTCTCCACATTCTGTCCGGTTTCATCTCCTGGATACTATAACACTTACCGGTTGTTATCCAGGTACTCTTTTAATGCCTCCTGCCACGGTTTCATGGTTTGCCCGCTATCCCGGGTATATTTAGTGCAGTTGAGAGAAGAATTTTGAGGAACCATTGCAGCACGTTTGTAATCGGCAGTTTTCACCGGAAGTACCGATACCGAGCTATCGGTTAATTCGAAGATCTTCTTTGTCCATTCATACCGTGAACAGGTCCCTGAATTTGTTATATGATAGAGGCCCCGAAGGTCCAGCGAAATAATGGTTCCTATTGCGTGCGATAAGTTTGCGGTATACGTAGGGCTTCCATACTGATCAGTTACAACGGACACAAAGCGGTTCTTTTTTCCAAGATCGAGCATGGTGGTTACGAAATTTCTTCTCCACGGACCAAAGAGCCATGCTGTTCTGATAATAATGTAATTATCCAATATCTCCTGTATAGTCAACTCTCCTGCAAGTTTCGATTTACCATAAACCGATATGGGGTTCGTTTGATCCGTTTCGATATAAGGCTCATTTTTAGCGCCATCAAATACATAATCAGTGCTTACCTGGATAACCTTTGCCTCTACATGTTTTGCAGCCAATGCTATATTTTTTGCCCCGGTAGCGTTAACGGCAAAGGCCACAGGGATCTGTATCTCACATGCATCTACATTCGTGAATGCTGCACAATTGATAATGGTATTTGGCTTTATGTGGGCGATGAGTCTGGAGGTGTCTGAATCATGAGTAATATCCACCTGCTTGTGGTTTACACCAATTACTTCAGAAATATTTTTGGAATGCGTGAGATTGGACAAATAGTTAACAAGATATCTGCCCAGCATACCGTCAGAGCCAATAACAAGTATTTTCATAGGGAGATTGTATTAAAATGTAGCTGATAGACACGTTTATATTCCCCTTCTTCCGACATGAGGGATTCATGATTACCTACTTCTATGATACGCCCATGTTTCATTACAACGATTCTGTCACAATGTTGTATTGTGGAGAGGCGGTGAGCAACAATAATGGTTGTTCTGCCGGTAATCAGATTGTTTAATGCATCTTGTACCAGCTTCTCAGATGTATAATCCAGGGATGAAGTTGCTTCGTCCAGGAGTAAGATAGGGGCATTTTTTAGTATGGCGCGGGCAATGGCAATTCGCTGACGTTGTCCTCCTGATAATTTCACCCCCAATTCACCTACCACCGTATCATAACCTTTGGGAAGTTCCATAATGAAGTCGTGAATATGGGCTGCTTGTGCCGCAGCATGAACATCAGCTATCGAGGCATTCCTTTTTCCATAGAGAATATTCTCATAAAAACTACGATTAAAAAGAAAGGTCTGCTGGGCTACAATCGCAATATGAGAAAGAAGCGATTCCCGTTTGATCTGCCGTATATCTATTCCATCAATTTCGATACTACCTTCGACAGGGTCATAGAAACGCGGTATTAAGTTTATAAGACTGGTTTTCCCTGCCCCGCTTTCACCTACAATGGCAATAACCTCCCCTTTATAAATCGTAAGGCATATATCTTTCAATTTAAATTCTTTACTGCCATCGTATGAAAAGCTTACATTCTTAAAGGAGATGCCTTCTTCTATTCTATCGAGATGCACAGCCTCAGGATGGTCTTTTATATCTGGCTCTATTGTTAGTAGCTCAAAGACCCTGCTTACACCGGAAAGCGATTCCTGCAGGCTTGCGTAACCCTTCGCCAATTTCTTTACTGAAGTAATTACCATAAAACCGGTAGCAGTAATAAACCCCGCAAGTTCTCCAGGCGTGATTTTTTTTGATATGACTACATAACCGCCAAAAGCAATTAAAGCAGCAAGCCCTAAGGTATAGACGAATTCACTGGTGCTGGTATTGAGCGCCTTTGCCTTAACCATTTTTAACCTTTTTTTGTAGAAGCGTTCACTGATTGCGTGTATCTCCCGGCTCTCTTCATCTTCCATTTTGAATGCCTTTACAATCCGGATACCTGCGAACATTTCACGTAAGGCGTCCGTAAGATCGGAGAGATGCCGGAGGCTCCCTTTGCCATGTTTTTTAATCTTCTTGCCCATGATCAGTACCGGGAAGAATACGATAGGAAAAACAATCAGGGTGAATAACGACAGCTTCCAGCTAAAATAAAATGCTAAGACCAATCCACATATCAGCTTCATGGGCTGAAGCAATATTTCATCAAAAAGAATGGTGAGTCCGGATTGTGTAACGGCCATATCATTTGTTAATCTCGACAGCAAATCACCACTCTTCCTGTTTTCAAAAAAACTGAGGGGTTGAGGCAGCAGATGGTCACACACCTTATTTCGAATATCCACAACCACAGCCCACATGATAAGGTTTCTGAAATATTGCTGAAAATAAGATGACAGGAAAATAACGGGAGCGAGGATTGCCATTACTATGCCGATACTGGTAAATGAACCTGTTGCGCGTTTCTGCACTTTTTCGATAAAGGTAAATTTATTGAAGACCTGTTCTTTAAATTGCCCGGCAGGGGAGGAACTTTTCTGGTCATGTACCGGCTGATCTATATCTATCTTTGGCAAGTCAGTTATTTCTTGTGCTTCCCCATGAAGCAATTTGTCCAGGATAGGTTTGATCAGTGCTATCTGAATGCCATTTGCCGATGTATATATTATCATACTGATAATGGCCAATATCATAATTCTCCAATAGGGTTTTGCAAAAGATAATAACTTGGCACACTCACGGAAAAGCGAATTCCTTATCATCGGTCCCTCAATTGATTTTGTGAAATAAAAGGCATTAAAGAAGATACGTTGTGCAGGGGTGATAGAATAAAATCTGATGTGTTAAGCACGTATTACATTGTTTATAGAGTTTTATAATCGCTCGTTACCGAGCTTGTTTTAGGGATATTACCCGCCAGCGCTCATCAGCTACAAAACATTTTAGGCGCAATTCAACTGGAAAAATGCTATCACATAGCTATCTGTTTTTCAATAAAAAGATTTTGTGTTGACCCGGCTGAGGAAGATAAAATATAATCTTCAAGGTAAAAAGAATGAAATTTTCTTGAAAGGCTTGGGAATCCAAGTAAAATGGTAAGACATTAAAACAGAAAAAATAAGTCATAAACCATTAAAACAAGAAAGTTTGTATTGATTATCTATAAATAAGTAAACATTCGGAAATTTTGCTATTGCTAACATTTCCTTTTCTTCTATGAGTAAAATATATTATGAGTAAAAGGTGGATATTTTTTCCCCTCAATAAGGTGTTACAGATAGAGATTGCAAGTAAACTTAAAATATCACATTTGTTGGCACAAGTTCTTATCAATCGCGGGATACTGGATATTACATCGGCGAGAAACTTTCTTCAGCCGCAAATTGCAGGATTAGGAGACCCTTCTCTCCTTCACGGCATGGAAGAGGCATCTATTCGAATTAATAAAGCTGTAAGTAAAGGGGAGAAGATTGTTATCTATGGTGATTACGATGTTGACGGACTAACAGCTACTGCGGTCATGTATCGTTGCCTGAAACTATTAGGAGCGCAGGTACGTTATTATATCCCTGAAAGGCTGGAAGAGGGGTATGGTCTCAATGCAGATGCCATTAGAAGATTAAAAGAGGATGGAGCTGATGTTATTCTAACCGTAGATTGTGGTATCAATGCCTGCCGTGAGGCAGATATCGCACGTGCGTATGGTATTGATCTGATTATTACTGATCACCATCAACCTGGCCAGGAAATACCTAATGCTTTTGCGGTGATCAATCCGAAATTGGAATCATCTCCAGGCGTCTTCAGAGATCTTTCCGGAGTTGGCATTGCTTTTAAGCTTGCATGGGCTATCGGGCAATATTTTTCTCCTATCAGGAAGGTATCTCCGGAATTCAAAGATTTTCTCCTCAGCGCAATAGGGTTAGTATCATTGGGTACGATTGCTGATGTAGTGCCGCTGGTGGGCGAAAACCGTATTCTGACAAAATACGGACTTAGCGCATTGCAATATACTGAAATTCCGGGCCTGCGGGCGCTTCTCGATATCGCGGATCTTTCCCATACAAACCTTGATGCCTTTCATGTGGGATATCGGTTGGGTCCCCGCCTGAATGCCCCGGGTCGTATAAGTAATGCCGGTATTGTGGTGGAGATGTTAACTACGGCGTGTAAAGAAAGGGCCATAGAGATTGCCAATTTTCTGGAACAGGAGAATAAGAGACGGCAAGACATCCAGGTTGATATCATGATATCGGCAAGAAAGAAGGTTGTTAATGAAATAAACCTGGATGAAACGAGCGCTATCGTATTGGCAGACCAGGCCTGGCATCCTGGAGTTATAGGAATTATTGCCTCGAAAATTGTGGAAGAGTTTAACCGTCCCACGGTAATGATTGCTATTACTGATGATGTGGGTCATGGCTCCGCACGTTCCATTCCATCATTCCACATACTGAAAGCCCTGGAATTTTGTAAGAGTAAGTTGCTTTCGGTAGGGGGTCATGCACAGGCTGCCGGATTAAAGATACATCCTCAACACATCAATGAATTTCGTGATATGCTCAACAGCGCGACATCTCAAAGGCTTCACAAGACGGATCTGATACCCGTCCTGAATATTGATGCAGAAATTACCTTTTCGATGCTATCAAAGGCATTAGTGACAGAGCTTGCGCGTCTGTCCCCTTACGGTGAAGGGAACCCTGCCCCTGTGTTTGCTGCCGCAAATTTAAAAATTGTCGGTCAGCCACGCCGTATTGGCACAAAGGGGCAACACCTGAGCTTTTATGTGAAACAGGAAGATGTTGCTATCAGGGCTGTAGCTTTTGGGATGGGCGGACAAATAGACAGGCTGAGACAAAACGGGAGGACATGTTCTCTTGCCTTCGCCGTAAAAATAAATAATTGGATGGATAGTGATAATCTTGAACTGGAGGTTAAAGATATAAAATTTGATAATGAATAATGGACAATATCTGTATTTCAAAAGAGTGGGAGCTTGTTGCGGACCGGATAAAACAGAACGCAAAAACCTGCATCGTTCTCGGTAGTGTTAATAGTGGCAAAAGCACCTTCTGTAAATTTCTGGTCCGGAAATGGACGGCGTCTAAAATATGCGTTGGATATGTCGATAGTGATTTAGGACAATCCACTTTAGGTCTGCCAACTACGGTATCCATGAAGGTTTTTCGTGATCCTCCCCATCCTGATGATTATTCACATCCCAACGGCTTGCACTTTGTAGGAAATACTTCACCGGAAGGTTTTTTGTTACAGACCCTCCATGCATTGAGAATCATGGTGGACACCTCTTTTCAACACGGTTCGGAAGTTGCCCTGATAGACACGACGGGTTTTATTGACGGCCCCGTTGCCCGTATTCTGAAATTCTACAAGATAGAAATGCTCAAACCTCAATGGATTATTGCATTACAGGCACAGGGAGAGATTGAGCATCTTTTGAGAGGATATGAGAGAATGGGCTGGCAGATCATACGGCTTGCAAGTTCAAAGCACGTGATAGTGCGTTCGCAAGCTGAAAGGCAGAGATACAGAAGCGAAAAATACCGGGCGTACTTCAAACGGGCAAGGGTAATACAGTATCCTGTTACCAAACTTGTATTCCCCTCCTCTATCCTGGGCGCTGGCGAAAGGGTATATCCTGCTGACGTGCCAAAAGAAATTCTTGCGGATATTCCTGATTGCTGGTACATGGAAAAGAGCGGGTCTGAACTATTAATAGTAGCAGATCATGCTGATACGATACTACCGGCAGATAAATTGAAAAAATTTTTTGGAATTGCTACGGTGGTATGTATCGATAAATCTGAATTAAAAGACCTCCTTGTCGGCTTACATGATAAGAGAAATAACACCCTGGGACTGGGCACAATTGTCGATTTAGACCCTGTTACGGAAACATTAACACTCTTTACACCGGTACAGGATACTCATAAGGTAGTAACCGTGTATCTGGGGGCATTAAAAATCGAACAGGGTGGAAATGAAACTGGCAGGATAAGGATTATTCGCTATGCCTAGATTGGTTATAGTACACCCTGTATGAAACCGAACATACCACATTCAACCCCGAAGGGGTAAAATGATTATAGATATAATATATCCTACCATGAAATCCCGAAGGAATGACATCTCAACGCAAATATCCCATGTCACCCCTTCGGGGTTAAAGGGCTTTTTTCCTGCTTTTTCTATAATCATGACATCCCTACGGGATTAGGTAGAGACGCAACATCTTGCGTCTCTACCTAATCCCGCGTCTGTACTATTGTAACATTGTGTATCTCTGCGTTTAACGTTGAGAAATTTCAATTCCGTAGGGCAATCCTTCAGGATTGCCTGGCAAGGTTAGCCCGGATTTCTCACCGAAGAGATAGAAATTCTCTATTGTTTATGGTAAGTACCTGAACATAAATATTTGCATACTGAAAACCCCTGTATACAAAGATACAGGTACAAAAATTTGTGGTCAGGTACTTACCATGAAGATGATCTCTATTTCAAGCCCGAAGGGCTGTCATGATTATAGATAATGAATTACCGCAAAATCAATAACCCTGAAGGGGTGAAATAATTATCAGAAAACAACGGCAAATTCCCAGGCAATGACAGGTATACACGGGTTTTCCATGCCACCCCTTCGGGGTTCAAATCCTTTCTTCTGCTCTTTTGCTATAATCATACCATCCCTTCGGGATTATGAGACAAAAATACCTTGATACTCTGTCACACCGTTTCTTTGGATTCTGTCTTCTGAATTCTCTATTCTGTTGACAAAGAGAATGTACAAAAATTTGTGGTCAGGTACTTATAAGATGTTTGTAAATAACAGATTATACATAACAGGAGGAGGGTTGAAGGTGAAAACAGGGTGTAAAGATGCAATAGAGTATCAAGGGTTAAGCGGAAGGAAGGTAATATCGCAATTTAATGGAGGGCAAATAACAACCGACTCCGGAGGACTCTTACTGAGAGAGATAGAGCAAGCAAGAGGTTTCATGAAAGAGTTTTCAAAGTGTTTTACCGATTATCGGGATCAGGATGCATCAGAGCATACAGGAGAAGAATTAGTATCACAGAGGAGATAGAGCGGGTCGTCAATCACGTTCGGAACCAGTGGCCTGAGGTGAAAATTGTGGTGCGGGGTGATTCGGGGTTTGCGAGGGAAGAAATCATGAGTTGGTGTGAAGCAAACCAGGTAGACTATCTTTTTGGGCTTGCAAGGAACTCCCGATTACAAGAAGAGATACAAGGCGAAATGGAAGAGGCAAGAAAGCAGTATGAGCAGACAGGGCGAGCATCCAGATTGGCGCCCAAGTGAAGCTTGGTATAAGGAGAATATTTGAGACCTTTTGATATCACAAATTACCCTCTGTGAGAAATCCGGGTTAGAACCATGACAGTGTTCATTCCCATTCGTCCCTACGTATGGCTGCAAACAAAGTTGCCGAAGGCCTGATTTAGTGCATACTCAGATGCATAAAGGCCGCTTTTTTAGCGGCCTCCATGCTTTTGATACTATGTAAGGACTTAAAGCTTAAAAGTTACCCAGTATAAATACTACCGGAACGAGGCAATCTCCGCCAGCTGTGTACTCAACAGTCGAACATGTACCGTCCAGCTTCACGATATGCGTATGAACATCCCAGAGCTGCGGCAATGGCCAGCCAGCACTTCCATCCCAATCGCTCGCAGCAACCGGAGGACCAGAAAATTGCGTACCATTGAATGTACCCGTTTCATTGGAAGCGCCGTTATCATGCCCTCCACCGCGTTGTCCGTCAGCACCACTCATCGAGAAAAGTCCATTACCGCTTAAGGCTGGATGGGACAAATTGAATATCGCACTACCGGAAAATTCAGAACCAGTAAGCTTATCATAGATAAGCACTACTTTACCACTGGTTGACTCATTACAGAATACAATAAGAAGGGTAGCACCCTCAAGCCTCTTCGTTTGAGACTCGCCGGGAGACCATGGGTTTTGACCAGTAGTTGATGTTCTTTTGTTAAAATCAATGACGACCTCATAGTCCCCATTTGGGTTTGTTGCTGGTATAAAAGAAGTTACATCTGCCCGGTATGTATGATTTCCAGCCATGCTCCAGCAGGGATCCGTATTATCGGCTGTCTTAGTACCATCCACACGATTGCCATCGAATAACACAGATGACTTTCTATCCCCGATTTCAGAACCATCCGAAAAATTATAGTAAAGAAACGCCTGCTTAACTGTGCTGCCGATAGGGATACCGCGCAGAGGTATCCAGCCGGAAGTTCTGTTTCTTAACGCTACACCATTTATAACATGATCTGCATCTTTTAACGTAAAACTTGGACTAATCGATAATTTTATTTCCTCTAAGGATGCGGTTTTTTTATCGGTAACACCTTCATCGGCAAAAGCTAAACCAACCGGCGAAACTGCAACAGAAATTACTAAGGTAAAAATTAACGAAAGCACCTTCATATCCTTTTCCCTCCATTTTGGATCTCTCTACTAAATTAAAATACAATCGATAACTTAATTACCACGGCAAATCACTGTATTAACAATTTACCAGACAACCCGGGATGGTCACCTCCTTTCCTGAGAAATTTGAAATAGATTAGCATTATGATGTCTGCTCAAAAAATATGCCGGTCGGTATGAAGATTACGAAATATTTTGGACTGATTAGCTATTGGCTGTTGTAACTTCAAAGGTTAATGTAATTTGGCGGTAAAAGGCAAACTCTACAGTATGGTGAGATAAAAAGGAAAGACACCAAATAAAAATGAAGAAAAGTGGAGCCTGGCACAAGTGTGTCTCGTTACACAGGTGTGGCATGACACAGGTTGAGAGAATGGATCAAAACCCTCTTTGCGGTAAGGTCACGCAGTACGCAGTTACTTAAAATACTGTTGGATCGTAAGGATGTTATAGATAAAGACTGTCCAGAAAGGCAGGAGTATAAGTACCTGACCACAAATTTTTGTACATTCTCTTTGTCAACAGAATAGAGAATTCAGGAGACAGAATCCAAAGAAACGGCGTGACAGAGTATCAAGGTGCTTTTGTCTCATAATCCCGAAGGGATGGTATGATTATGGCAAAAGAGCAGAAGAAAGGATTTGAACCCAGAAGGGGTGGCATGGAAAACCCGTGTATACCGGTCATTGCCTGGTAATTTGCCGTTGTTTTCTGATAAGTATTTCACCCCTTCAGGGTTATTGATTTTGCGGTAATTCATTATCTATAATCATGACGGCCCTTCGGGCTTGAAATAGAGATCATCTTCATGGTAAGTACCTGACCACAAATTTTTGTACCTGTATCTTTGTATACAGGGGTTTTCAGTATGCAAATATTTATGTTCAGGTACTTATCATGGTGAGGGATGAGTAACTGAGGCATCATAATCCCCGAAAAGCTTATCCTTACCCACAAGTATCCGGGAGGGAGAGGAGAAAAGAGGGAGATGAGCCCATGTCATTGAGAAATGGATGGAATAGCGAGAATAAATTCCAAATCTCAGTGGTGGATTTGCTATCGCTTAATCAACCCTACGCAAACCCGCTTAAATAACATGAAAATTCCTATACAATGAAATTATAATTGCCATATCTGGCAAATTTTATTATCCTAAGACAGTTTATCGTTATTTTATTATAATGAATAGCGATGAAAGTTTAAATCAATGAGAAAACAGGTAAAAATTAAGGTAAATACTATTTCATGAAAAAGTATATCATCGGCATTTTTTGCCTCATTACCCTGGTAATAGGATATCTGTATTTCTTTAACAGCAAAGACACTATTCAATACAAGACAGAAAAGATTGATAGAGGTAATATTAGCAAGTATGTTACTGCAACCGGAACCGTAAATCCTGTGAGAACAGTAATAATTGGCAGCCAGGTTTCAGGCCTTATAACCAAACTGTATGCCGATTTTAATTCCGAGGTGAAAGCAGGGCAGATTGTTGCACAGATTGAACCAACCCCTTTTGAGCACCGGGTGAAAAATGCGGAAGCGACCCTTGCCATTGCTACAGCTAGCCTTGAGAAGGCAAAGGTGAATTTGAAAAATAGCAAGAGAAATTACCGTCGCTTAAAAGAGCTGTTCGAAAAAAAGATAATATCAGACACTGATTTTGATGCAGCGCTGGCAACCTATGAAGCGAATTTAGCTGATGTGAAATTAGCAGAAGCACAGGTATTGCAAGCAAAAGCTTCGCTGGGAGTTGCAAAAACGGATTTAGAACATACCGTAATTATTTCACCATTAGATGGTGTCGTGATATCGAGGGATGTCGATGTAGGACAGACCGTAGCTGCAAGCTTTCAGACTCCTACATTATTTACTATTGCTGCAGACCTGGTGCATATGCAGGTAAATACGAATGTTGATGAGGCTGATATCGGTATGGTCAGGGTAGGGCAGGATGCAAAGTTTACGGTAGATGCTTTTCCTGAGGACGTTTTTGAGGGCAAGGTAATCGAGATCCGTATGTCCCCCATTATCTTCCAAAACGTTGTAACCTATAATACGATAATTAGTGTTAATAATACAGAGCTTAAGCTTTTGCCCGGAATGACGGCAAATACTTCCATCCTGGTAGCCAGGGCAGAAAATGTTCTGAGAATTCCCAATGTCGCATTACGGTATACTCCCTCAGAGATTTTAAAAGTCGAAATAGATAAAAAGACCTTAGTTGAAAGGAAATTTGCCAAGAAAACAAGCACACATATCTGGATCTTAGAACAGGAGAAATTGAGACAAGTAGCTGTAAAGCTGGGAATTGGCGATGACCATTTTACCCAGATTTTAGAAGGTGAGGTAAAAGAGGGACAAGAGGTTGTTATTTCGGAGATTGCTCATTCTAAAGCGCCCTCAAAAGGCGGGCAAAGGGTTCCCTGGCGTGGCGGCCGTTATTAACTTTGTATCATAGTTACTCAATTTTTCTCTGATTTCGATTATTCTTATAGTTCTTAGTCCTGGCATGTTGGAGATATGCAAGATCAGAATATCGTATCATTAGATAAGGTTTACAAAATATACAGTATGGGAGAAGTCAAGGTCACGGCCTTGAACGGGATTTCTCTCACTATGAAAAAGGGAGAATTTGTAGCTATTATGGGGGCCTCCGGTTCAGGTAAGTCTACCCTGATGCATGTCATAGGGTGTCTTGATAGTCCCACGTCCGGGAATTACTATCTGGAGGGAGTTAATATCTCCAAATTTTCAAAAAACGAATTAGCTGAAATCCGCAACAAGAAACTAGGATTTGTGTTCCAGAGTTTTAATCTTTTGAGTCGGACTACCGTAATAGAAAACATTGAATTACCGCTTATTTATAGCAAAAAAATATCTAAGATTGACAGAGATAGGATATATCAGATTATGAAGACTTTGGGTCTTGAGGGATTCGATGAGCATTATCCGAATCAATTGTCTGGAGGACAACAACAGCGTGTAGCTATTGCACGCGCTATTATCAATAATCCGACCCTCCTCCTTGCTGATGAGCCTACCGGCAATCTTGATAGCGCTACAAGCATGGATGTTATGAGGGTTCTCCAGGATCTTAACCAAAAATGGGGCATTACTATTATCCTGGTTACTCATGAAAACGATATTGCAGGCTATGCCCGCAGGATTATTGTTCTCAAAGATGGTAAAGTATTGAGCGACACATCCCCACAAACCTCTGTCAGACCTGTACCTTAACTACTCAGGTAGTATAGTTTCCATGAAAGAGCTGCGGATAGTACAGATGAGATGAATAAAATAGATTTAAGATATCGGTAAAAAATCTGCTGAGTCAGTGTCGTCCTGATTTTAGAGAAAAACTTACGAAAAAAGAAATTTTACCGTATAATATATACTTTAAAGAAGTTTTGATGAAGAAGAGCATATATATACATTTTGGAAAAAGAGAAATGTGTGTCCATGTTTCTCTCTAATCCCCCCTAACCCCCCTTTAGAAAAGGGGGAAAAGAAGGATAAGTTTAGAAAAAGGGGGAGAGAAGGAAGGATTTTTTCTTTCAGAAAAGTTTACCTGATCAAAAATATCAAACTTTTCCCCTTTTTCTAAATCACTTACAAATTTCCCCCCTTTCTAAAGGGGGACTAAGGGGGATTATGGGTGGTTTGTTGTTATTCTTCACCGTTTACACATTTTAGCTTGATGCATATGCCCTTTCGGGTTGCTATCCCCGAGTATGTATTCTGGCAGGAGAGCAAGGCTTTACAGGCTGTCCGAGAATTCAATCGACCCACAAATGCCATACTAAATATTGTTATCATGCTAATATTTTGTCAACATAGAGTATAGGATTGTCATGTGAGAGCATTCTCGGACAGCCTGTAAAGCCTTGCCCTACTACGTTGACACCGTTTTTTCATGAGTTTGCTGCTAAAGGCAGTCTAAAGAAGCCTCTTATACCCATGCCACCGCTTTTAAAAATAGCGTTACGCGCAATTATGAGGAATAAATTACGTTCCTCCCTGACGATACTTGGCATCGTTATAGGTGTGGGAGCTGTAATCGCTATGGTTAGTATTGGCCAGGGGGCAAAGGTTATGGTTGAAAAACAACTCGAGAGTCTTGGTACAAATGTGCTCATTATTATTCCTATTAGTACGACGCATACTGCTACCAGAGGCACTACGGGAACCATTACCTTAACTGTTAATGATGCTGTGGCTATAGAGCGGGAATGCAGCGCAATAAGTTATGTTTCTCCGGGTCTCAGGACAAATACACAGGTTGTTTATGGTAACTTAAACTGGACGACCTCTGTGTTAGGAATCGGGCCTGATTATCAACTGATAAGGAATTGGTCAATGGAATCCGGAAGATTTATTACCCAGCAGGAAGTAAATACTATGGCAAAGGTTTGTATCCTAGGGAAAACGGTTGTAGATAACCTTTTCGGGGCGTTAGATCCCGTTGATAAATCGGTTCGGGTGAATAACATACCTTTTAAGGTCGTTGGAGTTTTAAGTGCTAAGGGAGAGTCTGCTATGGGTCAGGATCAGGATGATGTTGTATTATTGCCCTACACGACTCTTCAAAGGAAAATTATGGGGGCGACTCATATTGGTGTAGTCTATGCCTCTACGGTTACCACAGAGGCGCGGTTTGAGGCGATTGAACAGATTACTACCTTATTAAGGCAACGCCATCGTTTAAGGCCGAATGAGGAAAACGATTTTAACGTTATCAGCCAGGTAGAATTTGCTTCGACCATTATGGAGACGAGCCGTACCATGACGATGCTTCTGGGGAGTATTGCATCGGTGTCTCTGATTGTTGGGGGTATCGGCATCATGAATATTATGTTGGTTTCTACGACTGAGAGGACACGGGAGATTGGTATCAGGATGGCAGTCGGCGCCAAAGAGAAGGATATCCTCTTCCAGTTTCTCATAGAGGCCACGGTTCTTAGTTCCATTGGTGGGATAATCGGGGTTATTTTCGGTATTGTATTATCAAAGTTGGTTTCTTATTTCGGGGGCTGGCCTTCATTACTTTCCCCAATTTCTATTGCTATTGCCTTTCTTTTCTCAAATATGGTTGGTATTTTCTTTGGTTATTACCCGGCACGAAAGGCATCTCGCCTTAACCTGATTGATGCGCTCCGATATGAATAGAACAAATACAGATAGAACAAATACAAGAAATACCTATATAAGACTTTTAGGTTATCTAAAACCGTACTGGCATAAGTCTGTCATTGTTTTAATCCTTTCAGCAGTTGGTGCATATATCGCAGTCTTGCCTACTCAGATATTAGGTATTGCAGTAGATGAAATTAAGATAGCTGATACCTACGTTCAAACCCATCGTTCTGATGAAACGCCCCGGGATGATAAACCGTATTCTCATGAGCAAAAGAACCCTATTCCACTCTCTAAACCCATGACCACCATTTCTTCTTATATCCATGAACGATGGTTTGAAAACCATAATCAAACCCTTGTCACATTGGTCTTTCTTGCCATGAGTTTTATCATTCTGCATACCTTTGGCGGAGCTATTACCCTTATTCACGGCTTCATTACCTCTGAATTGGGGCAGAGGCTCATTTATGATTTGCGGAATGAGCTCTACGATCATATTCAGAGGCTTCCTCTCAGTTACTTTGAAAATAACAAGACAGGCGATATTATGAGCCGTATCATGAATGATGTCAATTCGCTAGAACAGGCAATTGTAGGCCCCGTTATTACCTTCATTACCGATATGTTCAAATTCGGCTGGATTCTCTATTTTTGCTTAAAACTTGACTGGATGCTTACCGTCATCGCCTTATTCGTATGTCCATTTATCTCCCTCTGTACCTATAACTTTGGGAAAAGAATCAGAAAAATCTTCCGCTCCTTAAGGGATAAAACAGGCGAGCTTAATGCCCTGATTCAGGATAATATCTCGGGTATTCGTGTCATTGCAGGGTTTGCAAAGGAGTCCGATGAGATGAAACGATTCCAGAAAAAGAATTATGAGAACTACGCCCTCTACGTTCGGATTCTGAAACTTGTATCTACCCTGCGGCCTGTGGTTGACCTGATGACCGAAACCGGGGCCATGGTAGTTATCTGCCTGGGCGGATATAAGGTATTGCAAGGACAACTTTCTGCCGGTACCTTTGTTATATTTTTCCCGTATCTTCAGATGATGTACGGTCCTATTACGGGTCTTACGCGTTTCTACAATCAGGTACAGCGCGCCATTGCATCTACCGAGCGTGTTTTTGAGGTTTTAGATACACTCAGCGACCTGAAGGTTGCTCCCGATGCCGTTGACTTACCCCCTGTCCTCGGGGTTGTAGAATTTAAGCGTGTCCATTTTATGTATAACAACGATATGGAAGTTCTGACAAACATAAATATAAAAGCGCTTCCCGGACAGATGATTGCCCTTGTAGGCCCTAGTGGCAGCGGTAAAACTACCCTTACAAAGCTCATTCCCCGGTTTTATGATCCTGCACAGGGGGATATCTTTATTGATGGTTATAATATCAAGGATGTTAAACCTCATTCCTTACGGAAACAGATGGCTATGGTGCTTCAGGAACCGTTTCTCTTTAATGATACGGTAAAGGCAAATATCGGGTATGCCCGTTCTGATGCTTCAGACAAAGAAATTGAAGAAGCTGCCCGCGCCGCTAATGCACATGATTTCATTGTGGAATTGCCAAAGGGATATGATTCAGTAATTGGAGAACGTGGGGTAAAACTTTCCGGAGGACAGAAACAACGTATTGCTATTGCCTGTGCTATCCTTGCCAATCCGCGTATACTTATTCTGGACGAGGCTACCTCATCGGTAGATACCGAGACAGAACAGCTCATTCAGCATGCTATCTATCGTCTGGTTAAGGACCGCACTACTTTTGTCATTGCACACCGGTTGTCGACGATATTGCATGCAGACCTCATTATTGTCCTGGAGAAGGGCCAGATCGTAGAAATAGGGCTTCATCAGGAACTTCTTGCAAACGGCGGACTCTATAAAAAACTGTTTGAGATGCAATTTGACACACAAGAAAAGATGAAATCAGAAATTTCCGGGGGAGAGACAGGGAAAGCAAGCATAACTGTTTCATCAGAGCCTAGCCTCGATTTGAATGTATCATCACAGTCTTCAAAATGGTCATAGAAATTTGAGATAAAAATTCATAATGAAAAGAACGATACCTATCCTTATCTGTGTCAGTCTTATGCTGGTTTCGGGCTGTATAAAATCAGAAAAACAGGCTGAGCAATCAAAAGAGCAGGCCGTACCAGTAATCGTTTCTACGGTTATTCAAAAAGATGTTCCCATTGTATTGCACAGCATCGGAACGGTAGAGGCATATTCGACGGTATCGGTTGTCTCGCAGGTTGAAGGTATGTTGACACGGGTTTATTTCAAGGAGGGCCAGTATGTAAAAAAAGGACAGCTTCTCTTTACGATTGATCCCCGGCCATACGAAGTTGCGCTGAAGAAGGCTCAGGCTGACCTGGAAAAAAATATTACTCAGGCAAAAAATGCCGAAGCGCAGTACTACCGCTATACAGAATTAATAAAAGCAGGAATCGTTACGAAGGAAGAATACGATCAGGCGAATACCAATGCTGAGGCCCTTAAATCTATTGTTAATGCGGATAAGGCATCTTTGGAAATTGTGAAACTTCAGCTTAACTACTGTTTCATTCGTTCGCCCATCAATGGGCGTACCGGCGCTCTTATGGTGGATCAAGGTAATATTGTCAAGGCAAATGAAGAACCTGCGCTGGTAATTATCAATCAGGTTAGCCCTATCTATGTGTCTTTTTCCATCCCGGAACAAGAGCTTCATAGGGTTAAGAGCTATATGGATTCCGGAGAGCTTGATGTAAAAGCCGTTATTCCCGGTGATGAGAACCATTCTGTGGCAGGTAGTATTGCTTTTATAGATAACGAGATTGATAGAACTACAGGTACCATACGGCTCAAAGCAGTTTTTACCAATAGCGATCACCGGCTTTGGCCTGGTCAGTTTGTGAATATCATGGTAAATCTTGCTATACAACCGAATGCCGTTGTGGTTCCATCGCAGGCAGTTCAAGCAGGGCAGCATGGTCAGTATGTCTTTGTCGTGGGACCTGATTTGACAGGAGAATACCGCCCTGTTGTTACGGGCAGGATGTTTGAAGGAGAAAGTGTTGTTGAGAAAGGGCTTCAGCCGGGAGAAAGAGTTGTGGTAGATGGTCAACTCCGGCTTACTTCAGGAACTAAAGTTGAGGTGAAGCGAGGGTTGAAAGAGGATGGGTAACGTATCGTATGAATATTATTGAGCCTTTTATACGGCGTCCGGTCATGACAACCCTTGTCATGATCGCTATTTTGCTTTTTGGTGTTGCAGGATATCGGTTTCTTCCGGTAAATGATTTACCCAATGTGGATTTTCCGACTATCCTGGTAAGCGCCAGCCTTCCCGGTGCAAGTCCGGAAACTATGGCTTCCTCTGTTGCAACTTCACTGGAAAGACAATTCTCTACCATTGCCGGATTGGATTCTATGAGCTCATCCAATTCTTTAGGCAGCACACAAATTACCTTACAATTTAATTTAAACCGGGATATTGATGCAGCAGCGCTGGACGTTCAGTCTGCAATTACAGCGGCATCAGGCAATCTTCCCCGTGAGATGTTAACCCCTCCTTCTTATAAGAAGGTAAATCCTGCCGATTTGCCTATTCTTTACCTGTCACTGAGTTCATCCACACTCCTTCTCTCTGCGGTGAACGAATATGCAGAAACTTTCATGGCGCAGCGTATTTCCATGATTGATGGGGTAGCTCAGGTTCTCGTCTACGGCTCGCAGAAATATGCTGTCCGGATTCAACTTGACCCGACAGCCCTTGCTACACGGGGTATCGGAATAGATGAGGTAGAGCATGCTATCCGGCAGGGTAATGTTAATCTTCCCACAGGAACACTCTATGGAGCTCATCAGGCATTTACGGTGCAGGCAACTGGTCAGCTTACCAACGCCGCTGCTTACCGGTCTCTCATCGTGGCCTATCGTAAGGGTTCACCCGTGCGTCTTCAGGAACTGGGAAGGGTCATTGATAGTGTCCAGATTGATAAAGTGGCAAACTGGTATAACAGTACTCGCGCTATTGTTTTGGCTATACAACGGCAGCCAGGTACCAATACGGTGGAAGTTGTGGATAACATCCGGAAGCTTATGTCCAGCTTTCGTGCACAATTGCCGTCTTCGGTTAGCCTTGATATTCTCTTCGACCGGTCCATTGTCATTCGTGAATCTGTCGAAGATGTTAAGTTTACTTTGCTCCTGACTATCTGTCTCGTAGTAATGGTAATATTTCTTTTTCTCCGTAATATCTCTGCGACGGTTATTCCTAGTTTAGCAGTGCCTTTGTCAATTATTGGTACCTTTGCTGTCATGTATCTTTTGGACTATAGTCTGAATAATCTCTCTCTTATGGCGTTGACTCTCTCGGTAGGGTTTGTAGTGGATGATGCTATCGTCATGCTGGAAAATATTGTCCGTCACAGAGAAATGGGAAAGGGGATGTTTCAGGCAGCCCTTCATGGATCCAAAGAAATCGGTTTTACTATTGTATCTATGACAATCTCTCTTGCAGCCGTTTTTATTCCGGTTTTTTTTATGGGAGGAATTATTGGCCGGTTGCTTCATGAATTTGCAGTGACTATCAGTGTAGCAATCCTGATTTCCGGTTTTGTCTCTTTAAGCCTTACTCCTATGCTTTGCAGTCGGTTTTTGCGGTCATCTGATTCGGCGAAACATGGCCGCTTGTATGCCACTTTTGAACGTTTTTTTGATAGTATGCTTTTCGTGTATCAAAGGAGTCTTCAATGGGTTTTAAAACATCGCTTAGCCACCATGCTATTCTCCATTGTTATTCTCTTCCTTACCCTGTATCTTTTTAGCGTAATTCCCAAAGGATTTATTCCCAGTGAAGATAGAAACCAGATTGTCATAACGACAGAAGCGTCGCAGGATATTTCCTTCGATGCCATGGCAGAACATCAGCAAGCGGTAGCCAGGGTTTTTCAAAACGATCCGAATGTCGTTTCCTACTCGTCAAATGTCACAACAAGCAATCAGGGGCGTATCTTTCTGCGTTTGAAGCCACGCTCCCAGCGCCGTTTCAGTGTTGATGAACTTATCCAGGAATTTCGTTCTAAACTGGCAAAAATTCCTGGCATTATGGTCTTCATGCAAAATCCTCCCCCCATTCGGATTGGCGGGCAGTTAACGAAGAGCCTCTATCAATTTACCCTGCAGTGCCCGGATACAAAAGAATTATTTCACCATGCCTCCTTACTTGAAAATACCATGCAGGCATTACCTGAACTTCAGGATGTAACGAGTGACCTGCAAATTAAAAGTCGCCAGGTAAGTATTGAGATTGACCGTGATAAGGCTTCAACTCTTGGTATTACAGCGGATCAGATTGAAAAAGCACTTTACAATGCTTACAGTTCCCGGCAGATTTCAACTATCTATACGCCGAACAATCAATATTGGGTTATTATGGAACTTCAGCCACACTTTCAGAAGGATCCATCAGCGCTTTCCATGCTGTATATCCGTTCAGTCAGTGGACAATTGGTACCTTTGAGTGCAATAGTCAAATTCACAGAAAGTGTTGGACCTTTAACGATAAATCACTTTGGCCAATTGCCTTCTGTTACTATTTCTTTTAATTTGAGACCCGGTGTAGCTTTGAGTGACGCTGTGGATGTTGTGGGGAAAACCGCACGCAGTATCCTTCCCAATACTGTCAGTACCAGTTTTCAAGGTACTGCCCAGGAATTCGAGGCATCATTAAAAGGTTTGGGTATATTGCTCATTATGTCTATTCTGGTTATTTACATAGTATTGGGTATCCTCTATGAGAGTTTTATTCATCCATTGACTATCCTGTCAGGCCTTCCTTCTGCAGGTGTTGGAGCGTTATTGACTATTTTGATTTTCCGTGAGGATTTAAATATCTACACGTTTGTAGGAATTATTATGCTGGTAGGCATCGTCAAAAAAAATGCCATTATGATGATTGATTTTGCCCTGGATGCACAGAGAAATGAAGGGAAAAATGCCGCCGATGCTATCTACGATGGTTGCATCGTCCGTTTCCGGCCTATTATGATGACAACCCTGGCAGCCCTGATGGGTGCATTACCTATTGCGTTTGGTTTTGGCGCAGGGGCTGAATCACGCCGCCCTTTAGGTCTGGCCGTAGTCGGTGGCTTATTATTTTCTCAAATTGTGACACTGTACATAACGCCGGTTTATTATATTTATCTGGAATCTCTGAAAGAGAAGATAGGGAGATGGGTACGATCCGGTACAGTAACTAAAAATATAACCTGTGACACGACACAGGGGTGTGATATGACAAAGATGAGACATGATACATTATAAGAATGATAAATTTAATGTATAGGAATTTCAAACTATAGTACTCCATGGATGAAACCGAACATACCGCGTATCTCAGAACACCATGAAAACCTACGAATAAATAACCCCGAAGGGGTGACATAGTTATAGATAAGAAATTACCATGAAATCAAATCCCGAAGGGATGACACCGGAACGCAGGTTCCTCATGTCACCCCTTCGGGGTTGAAAACCTTTTTTTCTGTTATTGCCATAATCATACCATCCCTTCGGGATTGAGAAAGAACGATACCTTATACCATAATCATGATATCTCTTCCTGTTCGGTTTCAGTCGTTGATCACTATAGCTATGCAATGGCAAGGCGCGCCTTGCCACTACACGTTGCTAAAGTCGCTGAAGGCCTGTTTTCATGTATAGTATAGGAAATTCAAAGTTAAAAAGAATCGTGTATGTTATTGATATTCTGCCAATTCCAACAATATCCCGTCCGGATCGAGAAAGTAACAAAGTATTTTATGTCCTGCATCATGAGTTACAGTACTTGTTGGCACAGCGGCAGGCTCACTGATAACTTTGATTCCTGCTTCTTTTAAATGCCTTGCTACTGTGTGGATATTCTCTACTCTAAAAGCAATATGCCTTAAGCCAATAGTGTTTGCAAGGGAATTTATTGAAAGTATCTCACCCCGAGGTGATGTATAGCAAAGTAACTCCAGACGTGGTTCTCCGGCAGGCGCTACTACATAGACCACATCGGCATGGATATTTTTAAGGCCTACGACAGATTCAATCCAGTCTCCTTCAAGATGAGCTCTTCGAATTTCTTTAAACCCCAATAGTTTCGTATAAAATTGAACAGATCGTTCCAGATTGGAAACTACCAGATTGATGTGGTCAACTGCATGAATCATGGATTACTCCTTATTTCCCTGTTTTGAAAAGATAGAAATAGGACTTGAAAATTAAGTGATTTTCTATAGTATGCACATTACATATATTGTCATTATTTTCACGAGTTTGCAACCGTTATCCTCTATTTAAGCCTCGGGACTCATAGATAAGCCACTTCAAATATCATCACAGGCGACTAATATTGTGATATTCCTACTCTTTGTGAATTAAGGGAAAAAGGAATTGCGTATAGGGTAATGCCTGAAAAGTGAGGGATTAAGGGATAGTGGTAAATAAACTCCTGAAGTTTATATTCTGGTACAGGAAATGCTTTATTTGATAAAAAGGCATATTTTTGGATTTTGCTCATGCCAAATACTATCGAATTGTTATGAGAAAGAGGAGCTTTTTACTCAACTGCTGAGAGTTGTTCGGTAATACTTTGGTAGAGAATGTAATTTATTTTTAAGACAATTGGGAATAAACGAATGCTAAACATCTTAAAAAACTCTGCACTAAAAAAATTTCTATCG
This sequence comes from Candidatus Jettenia ecosi, assembly GCA_005524015.1. Lineage (GTDB taxonomy): Bacteria > Planctomycetota > Brocadiia > Brocadiales > Brocadiaceae > Jettenia > Jettenia ecosi. The sequence continues at coordinate 1,796 of SULG01000007.1, read as the reverse complement.
TATATAAAACCGTATCGCTGGTTTATTGTAGCCGCCACTTTTTGCGGGCTGTTGAAATACAACATTCCTTTAGTACTTCCCTGGGTTTTTAAAGACGTGATTGATCGTCTGTTATTACCATCTTCATTTGATTTTGCCAGATTCCATTCTATGATGATAGGCCTGATCGTGCTCTATTTGTTCTGGGCGCTATTTACGTACTTGAGATCTTTCTTCGCCGACCGGGCTGGTCAAAGGCTTATCTTTGATTTACGGCATGAGTTATATGTTCACCTGCAACGGATGTCGCTGAGTTTTTACGAGAAACGTCAGGTAGGCTCCGTTGCGTCACGCCTGATCAGTGATATATCGGTTGCCCAGAGCTTTGTGGGCGCTGCCTTTACCAACACGATTATGGATGCCAGCTCCCTTGTTTTTATTAGCATCTTACTTTTTCATATGAATTGGCGACTGGCGCTGGTTTCCATTGCTGTTTTTCCTTTTTATGTTATTTTAAACAAATTTTTCAAATCCCGGATAAGAAAAACCAGCATGTTAGCACAGAGAAAGATGGAAGAAATATCCGGGAATCTTCACGAAAAGTTAGGTGGAATTTCAATTATACAATCTTATACCCGGGAAAAGGCGGAAGAGAGGCTTTTTTTCCATGACAATCGTGAATATTTATCCTATCAGCTGGAAAATATAAATCATAATGCAACTGCATTGGCTGTAATTGGTTTTTTAACTTCTGTCGCTCCAATTCTGGTTGTCTGGTATGGAGTGCTACAAGTCGTACATGGCCATCTAACGGTCGGTCAGTTAACAGCTTTTTATGCTTACCTGGGAATGTTTTACGGTCCTCTCAACCGTCTTACCGAACTCAATATTCTCCTGGCCAATTCCCAATCTGCAATAGAAAGAATTTTTGAAGTATTTAATACCTCGCCTGAAGTTGTGGATAGTCCTATTGCTAAGGAATACGGGCCTGTCAAAGGTGAGATTAAATTCTCAAATGTTCATTTTACCTATGAGGTATCAAAAACTACCCTGAAGGATATCAATTTGCATATACCGGCTGGATGTACTGTGGCGCTTGTCGGGCCGAGCGGAGCCGGGAAATCTACTTTCGTTAAGCTTATTCCAAGATTTTATGATGTCACATCAGGAAAAATTACCATTGATGGATGGGACATCCGGGATTTTAAGCTCAATTGTTTGAGAAGACAAATTGCCACGGTGCCTCAGGAACCCATTCTGTTTTCCGGAACGATTCATGAGAATATTGTGTTTGGCAAGCCTAACGCAACTGAAGAAGACGTACAAGCTGCGGCTATTTCTGCTAACGCTCATGATTTTATTTGTAAATTGCCCAACGGGTATCAAACAGAAATTGGAGAGGGAGGTATGAAACTTTCCGGAGGCCAAAGACAACGTATCTCTCTGGCGCGGGCATTCTTAAAAAATGCTCCTATTCTGCTTTTGGATGAAGCGACTTCAGCGCTGGATTCTAAGGCCGAAAATCTGATACAGCAGGCATTGAAAAGACTCATGATAGGACGGACAACCTTAATTATTGCCCACCGGCTATCCACAATTCAATCAGCAAATATGATTATTGTTTTTGATAATGGCGAAATTGTAGAAATTGGCAATCATCAGGAACTGTTGGAACAATCATACGGACTGTATCGGGGGCTTTATGAAGAACAATTCAATAAGAAATCTATTATGGCCATTAAATAATGGCCTGCCTCTTATTAGCCTTGCCCTACGTTTTGATAAAAGATAAAAGTCGCCGAAGGCCTAATTAAATA
>SULG01000006.1 GCA_005524015.1 Candidatus Jettenia ecosi | reverse complement strand
TTCGATCCTCTATCAATAACTTTATGAGCAGCGAAAACATATTTATTATCCGGAGATTCGATAATCTCCTCAAATATAGGCGGAATTTCATAAACAGGATAAACCCAATTATCCATAATATCACCTAAGAGAACTATCTCTTCAATATCCTTAACTGTTGCTAAGTATCTAAAAAAATCCTCTAGCATCTTCGTTCTTGACGGGCTAAGCCAATCGTAAGCGTAACGGCTCTCTTCGCGGGACTCTTTTCGCTCCAATATGCATATCGCTTATAAAAATACATTTCTTTCTGTCAGACATTTTTCAAACCTCCCTTCATGAAGTTCTCATATACCATAAAAGTTCAGTTTTGGAATTTCCGATTGGTAATTCTTATTTACGATACTTTCCTGTTTAAAATTACCGGTAATTCGATACCTTATGTTTTATCATCTTACTTTGAATTTTTATTTCTATTACGTTTGTAACATGTCACACCTTTAGCAATACATCCCTGCGCCATGTCACACTTTTGTATTTTTATTTTCTCACACCTCATTTCCTCCTCCCTGCAATAATAGCTCTTTTATCACCAAATACCATTCAATCTGAAGTAAAAATTTAAATTCAAATAGTTTTCTCTCTGTATGGTACATTTTTTGATATTTAGTTGGTGACTCAATAAACCCAATAAGAAAATCAATCACGATATTCATTGATTTTCTTCACTACTATAAGATTATGGAGGATCAAATATGAGTGGTATTCATGGATTTGCAGCACACAATGGAGTCGCCGATCCTGCTGATATACTCAATAGAATGCTCAAAGCTATTCCATCTCCGGAATCATCAGTCAAATATCACTGGGCTGCCCAGGAGGGCTATGCTGGTCTTGGAACGATTCACCCTTCAAGAACTGGTCGATTACGATACTCCGCCGAAGACGCATCGAATGATCTATGGTGTGTTTTTGATGGTATCATCTATCGTGATAATAACGATCTTGACAGAGAAGATCTTATTGAGCATGACGGGGCAACTTTATTGCTTGAACACTATCTCAGGTCGGGAATTGAATGCTTAAGGAAAATAAATGGTAGCTTCAATGTAGCATGGTGGGATGGAAAAAACCGCCGCATGGTTTTGGCAAACGATAAATTTGGTCAACGTCCCTTATTCTGGGGGTCGCGGAATGGCGCCCTTGTCTTTGCATCAATGCTCGCAAGAATCATGGCAACTGGTATGCTACCCAGGGAAATCGATGTGGAGGGTTTTGCAGATCTTCTCAGCTATGAATACATCCTTGGTGAAAAAACGCTTTTTAAAGACATCCATATCTTACCACCCGCTAGTTATCTTACGTATAAGGACAGCACAGCACATATCGAGCAATACTGGCATCTGGATCATATACAACCTCATGGAAGGTACGATAAACGGCGACTGGATGAGCTGGAGAATATTCTCAAAATAGCTGTCAGGCGTTCCACCCGATCAGACTTGAACTGCGCTATTGCCATGACAGGCGGACTGGACTCACGATGCATATTGGCGGCTGCTGCCAATCAAAAATTATCATTTTTCACCCATACGAGTGGTCAACCTAACAGCACCGATGTTGTGCTTGCTAAACAACTGGCAAACCAAACGGGAGCGCGACACTCCTTTGAATTGACAGATCCCCACGCATTAAGCGAATGGCTCACTCCTATGGTGCTTCATCAGGGCGGAATAATGGCCACCCTCCATAGTCATACTTGTCAAATCCTTTACTCTCATCCTTCATTTGATGCTGTAGTTCACGGAATTGGCGGAGAATTTATCCGGAGTTTTTGGGCCACTCCGAAGGATCTTACTATCAGTAATTTTACTACCGTACAAAAACTCTTAAAGCAAAGGATGTTGGGTAAAAAAAGACCACGATATCTGGAACAACTATGGAAACAAGAGTTTCGAACCCTCGGCCTTCGCGCCCCTGAAGAACATATAAATACCATTCTTTCAGGATACATTTCTCAGGATCCTTCTTTCGCATCTGTCATGGATTATCTTTATCTCCACGAGCGCTGTCGAAAATTCCTTAATAAGGGAATCTTAACCGTTCGTCCCAGCGTAGATGTCTATTTTCCTTACTTAGACCATCAATGGATAGAAGCTGTTGCCGCTATTCCTATCTCTGAGCGAATAACCAACAGAATACAAATTGATTTGATCAGGAGACTTTGTCCGCAAATCCTCGATTTTCCTTATGCAAAGAATCTTATCCCCTTATCGGCGCCTCCCTGGAAGGTCAAAGCAATAAAATACTATCGGGGAATTAAACAGAGGGGGTATCAACGGCTGGGACTTGTCTATCGCGGTCCTGTTGAAGTCCCGACGAGCTACTACTCCCGATGGATTCGGGAAGAGATGCGAAATACCATTACCGACATCGTATACAATCCTAAGGCTGCATTCCGGACCTATCTCAACGGGGAAACGGTTGAAACTCTTCTGAATCAGCATTTTTCGGGAACGGAGAACTGGGAAACCCTTGTGGCTGCTCTAACGGTATTTGAGATTTCCCACAAGCTATGGGTAGATCCATAACTTAACCCACAAACACCTTTCCGGCAGACTTTTCTTCTTTCGCTGATTTCATTGCCTTTCGGTTGACCAGGATATTTGGTATGAGAGGCTGTCCCAAAACCTATTTCTGTACGGAAACCCCTCTACCATCTTTAAATGATTCTAGATACTACCAGTGAGGCTTTTAGATAATTCCAGACTGGGTGGCACGGGCAAACCAGGTCCTCGTACGTCTTGAACGGGGATCGTTTTTCCGTGCTTATTTACCTACGTACATGGATATGGATTACAAAACACTGACAAACAAAGTTTATCAGTGCCACCCCAGGAATAGGCTTACAGAGTATGAAAAATTCTCTCCTTATACATACTATCTATGTCTCAAATGATTCTAGATACTAAGGTTTTGGGATAACCTCTAACATATAGCATCCAACAGATGAAACTGAACAGAAAATGGCGAAGGCTGTAGAGACGCAAGATTTTGCTTCTCTCCCGTGGTTCTATGCAGATGTATAGAACATACGGAATCCTTAACAACGTCATTAACAATGGCAGACGGGGATAGTCTTTCGTCTGTTGATGATATGTTCGGTTTCAATCATTAATTACGACACTTCAAACCCGAATGGCTGATATGAGTATAGATATGAACAACCCCGAAGGGGTGAAATGATGTCAGAGAAAATATTACCATACCATTAAATTCCGAAGGGATGACGTCTTAACACAGGTTTCCCCTATGTCACCCCTTCGGGGTTAAAGGGTTTTTTTCTGTTTTTTGCTATAATCATGACATCCCTACGGGATTAGGTAGAGACGCAAGATTTTGCGTCTCTACAACCGACAGACGCAACATCTTGCGTCTGTGCTATTGCAACATCGTGTATCTCTGCGTTTAACGTTGAGAAATTTCAATTCCGCAGGGTAACCCTTTCTGGTTGCCTGGCAAGGCTAAACGGGCTGTCCGAGAATTCATTGGCAACCTTAAACATATGCTATTTATTGTCTGATATTAATACAATCGGTCAATATATAGTATAGCATCTAGTGCTCAAAGTAATTCTCGGACAGGCTGTAAAGCCTCGCCCTACATCGACCACGTTTTTTCATGAGGAGACGGTAAGATGCTATAATCTAAGCCCGAAGGGGTGACATAATTATAAACCCCGTAGACGAAACCGAAACACCAGCGAGTGTCAGAAGTGTATCAGACAACGTAGAGACGCAACATCTTGCGTCTCTACTCTATATACTCGTTGATCATGATAATTGAATTCAAATATACAGTTCAATCAAAGAGTTGAACCAGCCTTGAAGCATATCTCCGGAAACCACTTCTCTATAAATTAACGCTCATATATTTTCGGTTTTGCAGGGACACGGTGTGCATCGTGCCCCTGCACATTGGTATCTACAGTAATAAGCAGAAAATCACCTTCATAACTATATCATTTTTTAATACTTGCATTTTCTATAATCACATTGTATCGATAACCACTTCCAAAGTCCTTGTCCTTATACACCGTTCCCTCTACTGTCACCATATCACCTACAGAAGGAACATCCTTGGATGTCACAACAATATCGTGACTGCCGGCATCAGGATTTCCCGTTCCATCCTGAATGTGTATCCAGTTCTTTCCCAGAATCCCACCTGAAACCTTAACAACCTTACCCTTAACCGTAACATTTTTCTGGTCAAGTTCTGCTCTTTTTTCATGCAATTCAGCTACCGTATATGCACTCTTACCGGAGGCCTTTTCCACCTTTATTTTTTCCTGAGGAACAGATGCCGTTCCCTTGCTGCCCATTCCCTCACTACTGCCCATTCCACCATGTCCCATTCCTCCGTGGCCGTGCGGTGAAGCAGCCCCGACAGGTCCGGCAGAAAAAACAATCTTATCGAATGTACGGTTAAGCGTCTTACTGGTAAAACCCTCCATCTCGTATCCAGGCTCAAGAGAAATTTCATCTCCAACAGATACTTTCATTTCATGCACAGCAGCCCATGTTTTTTTACCATCCTTCTCAATACACAAATAGGTATAACCGCCACTATTCATTGTCTCAACGATTTTGCCAGAGAGAGAGGGTGTATTCGGCTGAGCAGCTTTCGTGTCCGCAGCCTGTTTACGCTGTGGCTCAACAGGCTTCATCGTATAGGCATAAGCGCTATGGACTAAGGCAGAAGTTACAAAAGTTAAATTTACGGCTAACAACATCGATAATCTTCTCATTTCACAACTCCTTTACGGTTTTCTTAAGGTATGTACAATAAAAATTCCCGAAATTTAAAGCATACTTATTTTCTCTGAGATACACAAGTATTTTATCTATCACCCATACGAACTTCTTGCACAAAAGGTAGTTACTCAAAATACTGTTGGATTATGGCAGGGACGCACCTTATGCATCAAGCTAAGAATAGTGTTCCATGAAAAAAGAGGTATCCCTTTGGAAAAAGGGCAATATGTGTCCATGTTCCCCTCTAATCCCCCCTAACCCCCTTTAAAAAAGGGGGAAAAGAAAGAAGGATTTTTTATCAATTGATGATACGATTATTGAGTTAATGAGGGAGGCGGGGTTTCTTTTTCAGCATCGGTTTTCAGGATGATATCTTTTATGGTAAATTGCAGGTTATTTTTTATGATATCCCGGGTCTTCCCTATAAGTTCTATTAGATTTTTATCATAATGTGTCATTTTAACAGGTACACGCTGTTCTCCGTAGCTCCTCATTGCATGTAAGACTTCATTTACATAAATTGAATGTAAATCCCGGGCAGGCATATAGTAAACATTTTGTTTCGCAGGTATTTCTATAACCAGAGAGGCATCTGAGAGTTCAAGGATAATTTCCTGAATTACCCCGATAGGAACATTCAACTCCTCTGATAAATGCTCATCTGACCATTTTTCCGTTTTTCCGTCTAAAAACTGGGAAGCAATTCTTCCCATAATCATAAGGCCTAAAAGCTCACGGGATGCGTAATTTATTCCAATCGAGTGGCCTTTCATCTTAATGGACTTGATATTTTGGATAACAAAAGAAAGTTCTGCCCCGAAAAGAATAACTATCCAACTTGTTTGCAGCCACAAGAGAAAGAAAGGAATCGCTGCAAACGCCCCATAAATCACATTATAATCGGCAACACTCGCCTGGCCTCTAAAGTAGAAAATTTGAAGCAAATGGAATATCGTTCCTCCTACCAAACCTCCAATTATGCCGGGAATAAACTTTACCCTGGTATTCGGAACAAGAATATAGGCAGCGATAAATGCAATCCAGAGCACAGCAATCGGAAAGAGCCACTTAAGAATACTTAAATAGGCCTCGCCAACCCAAATCCTGTTTAAAAAAGCTACCAATTTTGCATTCGTTAAAGCGGCAGTAATCGTCGTTGACGCAAGAAGAAGCATGGGAATAATAATCAGCATGCTGATATAGTTACTGAACTTCCGAAAGATTGAACGGGATTTTTTAATCTTCCAGATGTCGTTAAAAGACATTTCAATCGTTCCCAATGCCCTGATGATGATAAAAATAAGACTAAAAAGCCCAATCGCTCCCAGGTATCCAAAACTCGTCTTTTCAATAAAGTGCATGATTTGGCTCTTATAGTGCAAGGCATTTAAACTGATATTTGTGGGAACGGAGAGTGTAGTAAGTTCGACCTCTTCTCTCAACTTCTTTTTTGCATCTTCCTCACTAAAGTTTACCGAATTAACAGCCTCAACGAGCTCCGATTCAAAATTTTCAATGGCAGTTTTTAACTCTTCTTTATTCATAGATAGATTCTGAGACAGGCTTAATTCACTGAAAACCGGTATATCTTCTGCTCTTTCCTCTTTCGGAAAATCGTTCTGATTTTCTCCCTTATCTTCAAGAATCATAACGGCATCGAAAGATTCAATAGTATTCAAAAGTTTATTTTTACTACTCGGATCTGTAAAATTTAACATATCAATCTGAGTAAGTAATCTCCGCTTAAAATGAACAACAGAAGAAGTCGTTTTACCGCCAGGCAGTTCAATAATATAATCATCAATTTTTTGATTCAGTATCTTTTCTGCGCCAAGACCTTTCGAAATAGACAGAATAAAAGCCAAAAAGGGAACAAGCGAGATAAGAGAAACAAAGGTCAGCGCCGAGGCTTTTAACGGCCACTGGCCATCAGTAAATTCTCTTACGGTAAGGAGACAGACCTTCAGGAGTTTGCGAAAAAATCTTCTTGAGGCAGAAGTCTCTTCAACATCGGCCCAAACATCGACGGAAATAAACCTTTTTATTTTGTTATAGAATACCAGAGGATTTACAGAGTCCATAACCCGTACTTAATCGCAAATGTAAGGTAAGTAATTGCTATCCAGTTAAGCGAATATACAGCCTTTAAAACCTTTGTGTCAACAGAAAAAAAGAGGAAATGGAGCCTTTGATATTTATAAAGTCTTTTTGAGAGGAAACAGGTAACTCTGTGTACTGAAAAATAAAAATAGGGATTGGAAATTTCCGGATTCTTATATTATTCTATACCTATAGCATCCAATGGGTGAAACCGAACAGAATTTGAAAAAAGTTGATCTTTGGTTGTATGCAGGTGTAAGGAACATACGGAATCCTTAAACATGTCATTGCGAGGGGTTTTTCCGAAGCAATCTCTTCTGAAATATGCAAAGGATTGCTTCGGACACTACCCCTCGCAATGACCATCGTGACAGTCTTTCCTCTGTTGAGGATCTGTTTGGTTTCATACTTGGAATACTATAAGTACTCTTTCTGAATCTCAAAAAGCAAATTCCTGTATCATCATGCCGATAATCATTAACAAGGAGTATATCATGTGCAAATCTTAAATTCCGTTTTTGAGGTTAAAGGCATCTCAAAAATTTACGACTCCACACAAGCCTTATCTTGCGTTGATTTATCGGTTCCATCAGAACAAACTACCGTAGTTATTGGACCCAGCGGTTGTGGAAAATCTACTCTTTTGCGGCTTATGATTGGACTGGCAAGGCCAGATACCGGCAAGATCTATTTTGAAGGAACAGAAATTACACCAATGAATGCACTCCTGTTGCGCCGGCGCATGGGTTATGTTACGCAAACTGGCGGACTCTTTCCTCATCTAACGGCACGTAAAAATGTAATCCTGATGGCAAATTATCTGGGATGGGAAAAAACACTCATAGAGAAGCGTTTGCTTACCCTGGCAGAATTGACTCAATTCCCAAAGGACGGACTACAACGTTTCCCTGCGCAACTTTCAGGCGGACAACAGCAGCGGGTAGCGCTCATGCGGGCGTTGATGTTAAATCCTGACGCCCTCCTGTTAGATGAACCGATGGGAGCGCTTGATCCAATTACCCGCTATGATTTACAAAATGATCTAAAAGGAATTTTCCACAAATTAAGGAAAAGTGTAGTGCTCGTTACTCATAATATTGAAGAGGCAAAATTCTTTGGTAATCAAATGGTACTGATGCAAGCCGGACGTATCATTCAGCAAGGTACGATTCACGAATTCATTGAAACACCAGCCGATCCCTTCGTAACCCGGTTTATCAAAACACATCGCGGTCCATTGGAGATACAGAAAGGCGGTGATGCCTGAAAAAACTGATATTTCTCTTCATGTTGGCAGGTATAGGAATAATAGAAACGGCCCTTGCTGAACAAACCCTTCCTTCAGTAAAAGTTGGATCAAAAAAATTTACTGAGAACGTGATTCTCAGTGAAATTACTACCCTTCTGATAAATCACGGAGAAATTCCCGCTATCCATCGTAAACAACTTGGCAGTACCCGGGTACTATGGAGCGCTTTGCTAAATGGAAATATTGATATATATCCGGAGTATACCGGCACGATAATAAACGAGATCCTGGCTGAGAGGGGATTAGCAGGAGAAATAGAGGAAGCGCTTTCTCAGCGAGGAATTCAGATGAGTAAAACACTGGGATTCAGCAATACGTATGCAATTGGGATGAAAGCTGAAACAGCCAGAAGACTGGGAATTGCCAGGATTTCTGATTTACGTAATTTCCCGGATTTAAAATTTGGTTTTACCCATGAGTTTATGAACCGCAAGGATGGCTGGAGTGGCCTCAGGAAATATTATAACCTTTCACAGCTCGAAGTATTGGAACTCGATCATGATATCGCATACCGTGGTATTGAGAGTGACACCATCCAAGTAACAGATATATATTCGACTGATGCCGATATTGACTATTATAGCCTTGTCATTCTGAAGGATGATTTACATTATTTCCCTGACTATCATGCCGTTTTACTTTATCGCACAGAATTTGCAAATCGCTGGCCTAATGCGTTAAGGGCAATGTTACAACTAGAGGGGCATATCTCTGAATCAGAAATGATAAAGATGAATGCTCAGGCAAAGATCAAAAAAATTCCTGAAAATCAAATCGCATCTCAGTTTCTGGCGAAAGAATTTGGTATTCATCCAAAAATCCATATCGAAACAATTACCGACCGGCTTCTTTTAAGAACCCGGGAACATCTCTTTCTGGTAGCTATTTCATTAACAGGCGCAATAATTCTATCAATACCACTCGGCATTCTCTCTTTCAAACGAAAGAAAATAGGCCAAATCGTTCTCAGTATCGTTGGAATTATACAGACAATCCCATCGTTGGCGCTCCTTGTCTTCATGATACCTTTCCTTGGAGTAGGGAGCCAGCCAGCCATTCTTGCTTTATTTCTGTATAGTCTGCTTCCTATTGTGCGCAACACCTATACGGGATTGAGTAACATCCGGCCTGAGATCCGTGAAACGGCTCAGGCATTAGGTTTACCGTCCCTGCCACGCCTTTGGCTTGTAGAACTCCCCCTTGCTTCCCGTTCAATTCTCGCAGGAATAAAAACCTCTGCCGTGATTAATGTAGGAACTGCAACCCTTGGCGCACTTATCGGCGCCGGCGGTTACGGTCAACCCATTCTTGCCGGTATCCGACTGGATGATATGGGTCTTATTTTACAGGGCGCCATACCGGCTGCGCTATTAGCGCTTTTAGTCCAGGGCTTCTTCGACTTAGCAGAGCGCTATTTTGTGCCGAAAGGACTCCGGATTAGTCAAAATCCATAGGAGCATCCCTACGTATCCCTCATCTGATCCTGTCAGAATACGACACAAAACCGAGTTAGGGATGAACCTTATGTTCGTCCTGATTATGGAAAAACACACCGGTGTTGGATGTTCATAATCTACCGCAGCTCCTCCTGTCATTCCCGAATGCCGTTATCGGGAATCCAGCATACGGAAGAAAACAGGAAAGACACTGGATTCCCGATAAACTTGTCCTCATGGAAATGAGGAACGGGGAGACGTTCGGGAATGATAAATGAAACAGGGGAATGAGGAGAGAAAACACGTGGGAATAATACTCTGCATGGACAAACAATCCCTGTTTAAGGCATATAGAGACAGGGTGTATCCCTTCACTCCAAAAACCGCTTACCTCAGATAATCCAGTCTCATAGTAGCAAGAATTTCAAAAGCATCGCTTGTAAAATTCTCCTATTGAATTCAGAAAAAAATGCATGCAATTCCATAACTTCCGTATGTTTTTTCAAACAGATACAACAAAACCTAGATATTTACCTTATAACTATTTAAAACTACTGCTTACAAATGAGTATGTATGCACATACAGAAAGCTAAGATAATGTATTGATAAAAATGAATAAATAATTTTGAATACTTAAATTATAATCACAAATTCCTTATTCTTAAAAACTTATGACTTAAGTATCTTTTCACAATAAATCTCTTCCTAAGAAACTACTATGGCAAGCGTATTGCCATAATAATAACCGCATGATTGAGGCATGATCTCTCATTTTTTATCATTATTATTAATAAATATGGTTTACAACACAGATGTCTGTAAAGCATATCTCTGTTTTTCATGTCCATACAAACAAATAAATTATCTATCTTCTATGATATTTGTTAGGAATAAAGGGAGGTTCAAATGTTTAATAGGCGCGAATTTCTCACAACATCAGGTTTAGGAGGAGCGGCTTTATTACTTGGCAATACTTCATATCTCAATGCAAAAACATTGGAGAAGGAAACAAAGAGTATGCCAGAAAATTATAACGCAAAGGACTATTCAAGTTTGATAGGAATAGATGGATTTAGTGAAAATGTTTTAAAAACCCATTTTACTCTTTACCAGGGGTATGTGAAAAATACGAATAAGCTCGTAAACGCCCTATCCCAAATCTTAGAAGATGGAAACATAAGCAGTCCAGAGTTTGCCGAGCTAAAGAGAAGGCTTGGATGGGAATACAATGGGATGAGGCTTCATGAATATTATTTTGAAAATCTGACGAAAAATCGCACTGATATAGGAAAAACCCTTAATAAAAGGCTAAACGATGATTTTGGGAGCTATAGCGCATGGGAAAAAGATTTCAGGGCAGTAGGAGGAATGAGGGGTATAGGTTGGGCCGCTTTATATCAGGATACTACAAATGGAAAACTTGTTAATTTTTGGATAGATGAACATAATACCAACCATCTTGCAGGAGGTAACCTTATTTTAATAATGGATGTGTTTGAGCATGCCTTTATGCCTGATTACGGTATAAAGAAGACTGATTATATTGAGGCTTTCTTTAAGAATATCGATTGGTCTGCTGCAGAATCGAGATTAGCTAACCGTCCCACCCCCGCAGAGGCGAGTATGATAAAATAGGAGTAATAAGAAATCATAAAAGAACGGTGGTGGAGGCCTGAAACAATCAATTGCCAATATACGGCATCCAAAAATTGATTCCCCTCCTTTCCGGTCTCCACCCGATTTTCCATGATATTTCCATTGATACGTTTCGTAAGTAAGGATGAAATTGAGAATACTGAAAAATCCTTCGGCTAGTAATTTTGAAATTTATGCTAAGAAAGAGAAAAGCAGATAGGAATAAATTTACTAATAATAGCTGACAGAGAATTCATGAGTCAGGTATTGTCTTTGTTGAGAAGTTTGCAGGTATATAGTTCAGGGTAAAAACACTCTTAAGCAAGGAGAAGGATATGGAAAAAGTGAAATTTGTAATAGGAAATTTATTAGGAATGCTCACGATAGGATGCATTCTCACAGGAGGCACCTTTGCTCATGAATCTGAAAAGGATAAAGAGCTGGGACAAGGAATAATTTTTGATATAGAGATGACTTCCGATGTGGTGGAGACTTTTAAAAAGGAAATGAAAGATATTAAAGAAGGGATAAGGGGAAAAGAAACAGCGCCAAGCCAAAAAGAGGAGCCTGAGAAGAAAATAATGGAAGGCCAGAACGTGGAATCCGAAAAGATGATGATGGACGGGAAACAGGTGTCTAAAAAAGAGGTTATGTTTGGCAAAAGAGAGATATCCGAAGCAGAAAAGCAGTTGATGATCGGGTTAAAAGAGGGTAATGAAGAGAAGTCCAGGATAACACCTGTGCAGAGGATGGAAATAGAGAAAAGGATGGGTACCAGCTTTCTTCCTATCGCCATAAAAGAACCTTTTGAAATGATGATGGAAAAGATGAAAGCTGCAAAACCCGAAGCGGCAAAACTGCATAATGCCTTACTTGAAGAACGCTATGACCTCAGTAACAAAGCGGCTCAGGGTGTAAAAATGTCCCGGGGCAAACCGGTACAGGAAGGTGTACGGGTAAAACTGGCAGGAGGTATGACATGGGAGAAATTAGGAATGATGAGTTCTGAAGATATCGAGAAAAAAGGGCTCTTCCCTCAAGGATTTATGCCACTATCTCATCCTAACCATGCAATTGGAGGCATGGTCTTCATTAAACCCGAGATTGATGAGATCAAGAAATTGGAAGATAGAGACTTGAACCGGTTTGATGTGGATTTTGACCTGCCGGATCATTTTTTACCTGAATTCCCGCCACCGCTATTTCTCACTACCCGGCCAGATCTCGGTGATGTTACCCAGGGCAAATTAGTAAATATTAAAAACTTTTCTGATATATTCAAGGGTATATTGAATCCTAAGCAACTTGAGGGTTTGCGGTTATTAGTGACTCCTTTTCCCCAGCAGGAATTCAACCAAACGGATGATCGCCGTACTGAACATGCAACGCTTGGAGTTGCCTGCCTGGATTGCCATGTAAACGGACATACCAATGGAACCATAGAGCTTCTCCAGGACCTGCGTCCTCAACCATTTCGTAAACGCCTCGATACTCCAACCATGCGAGGTGTATATGCGCAACAGCTATTTGGCTTGCAGAGGTCTATTCAGACAATAGAGGATTTCAGCGAGTTTGAGCAACGGACTGCCTATTTCGATGGCGATCATGTAACAGCAGCAAAGAAGGGGGTTTTTCAGCCTGACCGACTCCAGGTAGAAGCTATGGCTGAATTTCAGAGGATGTTGGATTTTCCTCCTGCTCCTATGCTTGATGCGTATGGCATGCTGGATCCTAAACAAAATCCAACAGAATCAGAGACGCGTGGCCAGGCATTATTCTTCGGGAAAGCTAAATGTGGCGTTTGTCACCCAGCCCCGGCCCACACAGATAACAAAAGGCACGATCTAAAGCTCGAACGATTTTACGAGCCATGTTTGATCAATGGTGTAATGGCTGCCCCCGAAGGCCCTGTTAAGACATTTCCCTTACGCGGCATAAAGGACTCTCCACCGTATTTCCATGATGGAAGATTATTAACCCTGGATGATGCGGTAGAGTTTTTCAATCTGATTTTTGAGCTCAAACTTACCGAAGAAGAGAAGAAGGATCTTGTAGCATTCATGCTACGGCTATAAAAATAACAAAGTGGTGGAGGTCTGAAATAATCAATCGCCAATATACGGCATCCAAAAATTGATTCCCCTCCTTTCCGGCCTCCACCTGATGTTCTCCCGGTTTTCCGTTCAAGTGATATCAAATAGATATAAGGAGAAATATATGAGACAAAAAGTGCAGGAGTTTCGAACAATACATTTGCTCATACTGCTTACTGCTGGATTTGTTTTCTTAAGTACTGCCTGTGCGCAGGAACCTGTACGTAAAAAAGATACGAAGCGAGAGCCAGCAAACAACAAGACTATAAAGAAGGAAAGCCAATCCCGATCAATGAAAAGCGTTCAATCGTATGAGGAAAAAGTACCTGGTCCAAAATTACCCGAAAACAGAGGACCAACTTTTTATTTTCCTGTTATTATCAAAGAGGACTTTGCTACAGTTATGTCTAAGATGAAGGAAGAAAAACCCAAGGTAATGGAAAACCAGAGGAGTTTACTGAATGATCGCTATGACTTAAGCGACCGTCCGGCTACAGATGTAACAATGTCCCGTGGTAAACCTATTCAGGAAGGCGTAAGGGTTAAACTATCTGAGCAAACGAACTGGGAAAAACTGTCCGAAATTTCACCCGAAGAAATTCGGAACAATGATTTATTTCCAAAAGGTTTTTTACCTCTTCCCCATGTAAAACATGCAGTTGGAGGCCAGGTTTTTCCAAAATTCCACCGTGATGAAATACTGAAGCTGGAAAAGCGATCTCTTGAACGATTTGATGTCGATTTTGATATTCCAGACCATTTTCTGCCAGAATTTCCACCTCCTATGTTCTTAACAACACGGCCAGATCTAGGAGATGTATCGCAAGGAAAGCTCCTTTCCATCAAAAATTACTACGAGATTATGACCGGTATCCTGACCCCTGTTCAGATGGAAGGACTGAGACTACTCCTCACCCCATTCCCACAACAACAATTCAATCAGACTGAAGACAGACTGGTTGAGGAGGCGAGTTTAGGTGTTTCGTGCCTGGAATGTCATTCTAACGGCCATACAAACGGCGCTTTCCATCTTAATCCCGACACCCGTCCTAATGCTGCTCGTTTTAGACTCGATAGCCCAAGTCTGAGAGGTATGTTTAACCAGCAGATACACGGTTCTAAAAGGTCATTAAGGTCTATTGAGGATTTTACAGAATTCGAACAACGCACAGCATACTTTGATGGTGATACAGTAACTGCAGCCAAAAAAGGAATCAATCTTCCGGATCGCACCAATCAGGTAGCCTTTATGGCACAGATGCAGAATATACTTGATTTTCCACCAGCGCCAAAATTGGACGAATTCGGTATGCTTGATCCGGAAAAGGCATCAAAAGAAGAGCTTCTCGGTCAAACGGTATTCTTTGGAAAGGGGCGCTGTGGAAAATGCCATCCGGCGCCATTTTACCTTGATGATAAGATGCATAACCTGAGGGTTGAGCGTTTTTATAATCCGCGTATAATTCATGATCAATGGATTACTGCTGAAGGCCCTATTAAAACCTTTACTCTCCGTGGAATTAAGGATTCGCCACCTTATTTACATGATGGCCGGCTTCTGACACTCGATGATACTGTAGAATTCTTCAATCTTATTCTGAATTTAAAGCTTACTCAGGAAGAAAAGAATGGCCTGGTAGCATTTATGCGCCAGCTATAAAAAATAGCGCGGTGGAGGTCTGAAATAATCAATTGCCATCAGGGGTCATGCCACCGGAAAATTGATTCCCCTCCTTTCCGGCCTCCACCCTATTTTCTTAGTATAATTAAAATTTACTGATGCGTATTTTTATGAATTAAGAACGCATTGATAACAAAAAAGGAGATTTTTTATGAAAGATCAGATGAAAATCAGCGAAGATATCACATCCTCAAGGCAGCCATCACAAGAGGAGATTAAAAAATTACCTCAGCAGGGATTTAAATCGGTGGTTAACCTCCGTGCCTCAGAAGAAGAAGATATGCCTTTTTCACCTCAGGAAGAAGGAGAATTTGTTCGGGAATCAGGTATGGAATATCTGAATATTCCCATATCTCCAAAAGAAGGACCTAAGTCAGAACAGGTTGATCAATTCCGCTCTGAGACCGAACATTTACCGAAACCGATATTTATTCACTGTCACACAGGAAAACGTTCCGGAGCGCTGGCCATGATATATTTAGCCTTAAAAGAGGGACTGACAGGTGAGGAAGCGCTTCAGAAAGCCGAATCAATGGGTTTTGAGTGCAATGTGCCTGGCTTAAAAGAATTTTTTATAAACTACATCAACCAAAATACCATGGCAGGCAAGAGGTAATGGGATAATTTTATACAAGATAAAATTACTTTTTTCATACAACAGCCAACAATTCCTGAAAAAAACAGAGCCAACATAGGGCAAGGTTAAAGCCTCATATGCATCAAGCTAAACGCTACCCGACTTGTTCCCAAACAAAGTTTGGGAACAAGCTACTAATAGAGTTTGGGATAAGCTACTACAAGCCACAAGAACCATCATAGGACCGAAGGGCTGGAAGTCTATAGAGGTCATCCCAAAACCTTAGCTTGATGCATATGGGCTAAAGCCTCGCCCTGCAGATTACTCAAGAGATTTATTTTTCAATAAGGAAAGGACATAACAATGTTCCTTGAAACAATTCGTTCAGAAGGGCTCGCACACCTATCGTATATTATCGGTGATAAAGGTAAGGCAGCGGTAATTGACCCACGCCGTGATTATGAGATCTACAGAGATATTGCTTACCATCACGATACGCAAATTACCCACATTTTCGAAACACACCGTAATGAAGATTACCTTATCGGCTCAAAAGAATTAGCGCACCAGACCGGGGCTGAGATTTATCATAGTAAACATCTTCTTTTTCAATACGGAAATCCTATATCTGAGGGCGACTGTTTTCCATTGGGAAATTGCATCCTTCGAATACTTGAAACGCCAGGTCATACCTATGATAGTATTTCAATCGTTTTAGCCGACAAAGGATTCAGCACGAGAGACCCGATAGCAGTATTTACCGGAGACGCGCTTTTTATCGGTGATGTTGGGCGCACTGATTTTTTCCCGGATAAACCTGAAGAGGTTGCAGGTCTCCTGTACGATAGCATTTTTAAAAAGCTCCTTCCGATGGGCGACCAGGTAATTCTTCATCCGGCACATGGCGCCGGATCTGTATGTGGCGCCGGTATTGCATCGAGAGATTTTTCAACCCTCGGCTATGAACGCAAGTACAATCCCATCCTTCAGAAGAATCGCGATGAGTTTATCAGGCATAAAGTTAACGAACATCATTATAAACCGCCCTATTTTAAGAGAATGCATAGACTAAATCAGGAAGGAGCGCCTTTACTGAAAAACTTACCAAAACCTGCACCCGGTAACGTTGAAGAATTTGATAAGGCGGCTATGAGCGAAGAAATGATCATACTCGATGTGCGCAGTCCAGAGGCATTTGCAGGGGCGTATATTCCCGGTAGTATTGCAATTCCTTTAGAAATGATTCCTTCTTTTGCCGGCTGGTTTCTACCGTATGATAAGCCAATTGGATTAATTGTTGATGGGTACGATCAGGTAGAAACTGCTGTACGGTATTTAATACGAATCGGCTATGATATTATTTTCGGCTATCTTGAAAACGGAGTGCATAAATGGGAAATCAGCGGCCGTAAGTATGAAAGCATTCCTACTGTTTATGCAGGAGAAATTATACGGCGTATAAAAGCTAAAGAAGATCTCACCCTTCTGGATGTCCGGAGTAAAGAAGAATTTGAAAAAGGCCACTTGCCGAATGCTATCAATGTTTATGTAGGTGAACTGCCTGACAATTTAGATAAAATTCCCAGAGACCATCGCTCATTAACCGTATTTTGCAGCACCGGTAAAAGAGCTACCATTGCTGCTTCGCTCTTAAAAAAGAATGGATTCGAAGAAGTGGAAAATTGGCTGGGCTCAATGACTGCATGCTCTGCTATCGGCTGCCCTATCGTAACATAAGTACCAAGACCACAAATTTTTGTACATCTGTTTATCAGGGAAAGACATTTTCTCCGCATCAAGTTCAGTACAAATGACTTGTGAGCATCTTAGCGGGAGCACCTTGTTCTCAAACTCTTCCCCATTTACATGAGGACATGGTTTGGGAACAAGATGGAAGTCGGAACAAGATGGAGATCCCGAAGCTTCCTGCATAAGGAAGTAAAGAAAATGTGTTTCGCTCATTAATGAAAACTATACAAAGATTTGTTGTCAGATGCCTGTTCTGAAATTTTTTGGCTTTCAATACAAAATCTCATGGAAAACACCCTGAAAAATTGTGCAAAAATTTATGGTCAGGTACTTAGCTTGTAGAAAATTTTTCATTTTTGACAGGATTTATAGAATTCCAAGAGAAAGGAGGTGATACCTATGTGTATGAGTTGTGGTTGTGGAGCGGCAAGTGCTGATATGGGGAACAAAGATAATATTACCATGGAGGATATTGAAAAAGCAGCAAAAGCGGCCGGAACGACGCCAGAGAAAGTTGTGCAAAACATACAACATACCCTACAAGAGCAAAAGAAAAGCAAACAATAACTTGTATGGTTCATTCTGACGACGGGACACCCCTATGCTGAATGGAATATGGCATCGAATACCCCGTGAGATGGTGTTGCAGCATCCAATAGATGAAACCGAACAAAATGTGGTGCACGAGTCTTTGGTTGTATGCTGGTATAGGGAACGTTACGGAATCTCTCAACATGTCATTGCGAGGGTCTTGTCCGAAGCAATCCTTTACAAGTTTCAGAAGAGATTGCTTCGGACAAGACCCTCGCAATGACTGGCGGCGTAGTCTTTCCTCTGTTGAGGATATGTTCGGTTTCGTTATTGAAATACTATAATTGTGCGGTAATAAAAACACACTGTTGGCCAACCCAGGCCATGAAGCGCCCAATAACCCTGACGCTTCACTCCACGGCCGGGCGGAGATATACCGCATGGCCTCTCCTTATGTAAGATTCCCGATGAAACAATTCTCTTAAAATCTCTCAATAATTTCTCGTTTACTTTACCCGAAGTTACCGGTATACTAGCAATGAAGCATCTGAATTAACCCCTGAAATTTAATTCAAGTATAGGGTTAAACGTGTATTCTATCAGCCAGTATCACTTTCGTGAATTTAAGATTGCACCAGGGCATCGGGCAAATTATGCCACCCTCTGTAATTCTGAATTTAAAACAAACCAATGGGGCATGAAATACTCCCCTGCCAACAACTATTCGAGAGAGTATAAGATCCTCTCACTCTTCTCACATCCTCAAATACCTGGGAGATACAAAGAGGGAAATGATATCATGTATAAGGATGGTAAATCGGTGATAGCCCAAAACTACCTTATTATGACGCATTTCGAGGGGGAAGACATCGTTGAATATTACCGGAAAAAAGATTTGCCGGACCAACGTGAAATCGGACACGTGATTCAATATTTTTCCTGCGCTACATTACCCTTACAGCACATCCATTCCAAAGGATATATTCATTCGGATATCAAACCGGGCCATCTCATTCTGAATCCTTGTACTGGTACGGTAGCGCTGATAGATCTGGAATGTACTATAAAAACAGGTGAAATTATTTGTGGTATGAGCAAGGAATATGCCTCACCAGAACAAAAACAGATGATCCGATTATTACGGAATCTCACTGATGGCGAAAACGAAAAATCTGTGCTGCAAAAAATCCAACTGAATCCAACTTCCGACCTTTATTCTATCGGCCTGATTCTTTATCAGGTTTTAACACGAAAATTATGGCAAGAGGCAAATATCCCCCCCAAAAAAATCAACGAAACTGTTCCGGATAAATTAAACAGAATTATTTTAGGACTATTGGAAGAAGACCCTAATAATCGTATCCATTCCGCCGAAACATTAAAAGCCGAATTAGAAGCAATATAGCTTTTATAAAGCAAGTATCTTTTTAGCGAATCCATTCCGTTTTATCTTTTCAGATAGTCTCTAAGGCTTATTTCCTTCATAAAAAATAACGTATTTTTCCTGTATCATGTCACAGCGTGGTATGTCACATTCCTGTGTCATGCCACATGGGTTCATTAGTATTTTACCAGCATCATTTTTATTAAATTTCGTATCGTACGATAACGTTTATAATCTTTTTTTATTCTAAATTATTATAGGAATACCCCACTTTCCGCACCTATTTATAAGTCTTTATTTATTAATAAGTTACAAAACTGCAAATTTAGCAGTTAAAAAATTAAGATTTGATTTTGGACTCCTGAAGGATTTTGATCATCTCTACCGTTATGCAAATCTTATGAAACTTACCATGGGAAAGGAAGCATCATCGGTAACGAAACAATATACAGAAATAACCGTGGGGAGACCAACAGCGCTGGAACATCGTCATCCTTTTGATAATGTAAGAAGATATGCCAACAAGAATACAACAGACCCGAAGGAAACACTGAATGCAGGAGGCGTTCCAAGCCAGGAGGTTATTGAAAGAATCATCGATAAGGAATGACGGGATTACAGACAAGAACTGGCAGGACCTCATCCTGTTGAAGAGTACCGAGAAAAAATGGCCGTAATATAAATTTATATCTGGCTTGTTCAGAATATATTACTATACTACAGATAGATTCATCAGAATTATGATATATTCTGGTTTACAATCTCATATGAAGACGTGCTTATTCCACAACCGGCAAATGCTTACCCTTGTGTATTATGTATAAGCAATTAGGGTCTTCTCCAGCGTGAAAACAACCAGGACATTTTACTTTCTTATTGCACTACCAAAACATCATTTAGAGAAATGGAGGAAATAACTATGAAAAAAAGTACACGCATAAGGTCTTTATTATTAGTAGTCAGTGCGCTCCTTGCCACGATAGCAATAGCTGGAGCAGATGAGCTTCCGCCGCCGGACAGCAAACCACTCTCGTCAATCCTCAAATCAGTAGAGGGACAGGAATTGGGAATCATTACGGATGTCGATTTCGACGATTCATGGTGGGAGATCAAGGTTTGCAAGAGTTCCGATTGCCTCAAACTTTACATAGACCCAAAGTCTGGTAAGGAAGAGCGTCGAAAGACAGATAATTCCGATGACGAATTACCACCGGCAAACACCAAACCGCTCTCAGCGATCGTACAGTCGCTCGAAGACCGCAACCAGGGCGTCATCACGGATGTCGAATTTGATGAGGGGCTTTGGGAAGCCGAACTTCGCGAAGGCGGCAAGAAGAGCAAGTTGTATATCGATCCCAAGACTGGAGAGACAAGAGGTTGAGTAGAGAGAATAGGCAGAGAATAGGCAAAGCTATCTAATACCCTAGGAAAATCTCGTCAGATTATCCCAATAGCACCCTAAACCTGTGCATAGTGGCTCAAGATACTGTTGAATCGTAAAGTTGGTTATGGATAAGGGCTGTCTAAGAGGGTAATAGGTATAGTAATCTCAAAACAAAATGTCACAGAGCAGAGTAAAATTTCCCGGAAAATACAGATCAGTTTAGTTTTTCCTCATCCCAAAGAGACGGAGTGATAGAGTATTAAGGTATTTTTGTCTCATAATCCCGAAGGGATGGTATGATTATAGCAAAAGAGCAGAAGAAAGGGTTTGAACCCCGAAGAGGTGGCATGGAAAACCCGTGTATACCTGTCATTGTTTGGAAATTTGCCGTTGTTTTCTGATAATTATTTCACCCCTTCAGGGTTATTGATTTCGCGGTTATTCAGTATCTATAATCATGACAGCCCTTCGGGCTTGAAATAGAGACCATCTTCACTTTATCTGTTACCACTTCTGAATCTTAGGGTATTTTTGTACTATCATGATCTCAAAAATAAAGCGACATGTTGTTTTAACATTCCTATAATATCTATCATTGCGAAGGAGGAGCGACTGAAGCATCTTAATCCCCCTTTAAAAAAGGGGGAAATGTAGGGATTTCTTTCGTTTTGAAAAGGAAAAAGAATTAACAATTCCTGTATCTCCCCTTTGACAGAGCTTCCCAAACCTTTCCTTTTCAAAACACTCACATGCCTCCCCCTTTTCTAAAGGGGGATCAAGAGGAATTACCTCTTCTTTGCTTTGCTCTGGGCTTTGGCTTGCTCTCAATGACTGCGAGAAAATAACCTTTTGGACAACTTCCGACATTAATCACCACATTTTATCAAAATAAAATTACCTGGTGTAGGAAGCGGAAGACTTTTGCCTGAGCTTTAACTATAATAAAAAAATATTTAGTAACCGATGAAATGAGAATTTCCTCTATCCTATGCTCCATATGCATCAAGCTAAGGATTTTTGTATCCGGGGAACCTTCTTCCCTGGCTATAGACTTCCAGCCCTTCGGCCTATGATGATTCTTGTAGCTTGTAGAGTAGCTTGTCCCCAAACTCTGTTTGGGAACATGGCGGGTAAGTCGGGTAGCGTTTAGCTTGATGCATGTGGCCCTATGCCCTCCCGTAAATTTCAGTCATTCTGAGGAGTTTTTGTGTTATTTGCGGGTCCAATTGTGCAGGTAAAAGTCTCCACAGCCAATTCTTTTGCGTGGTAGCAGGGTAATTCATGCGAGTTTCCTCGCCAAGACCAAGAATATCCTGCATAGGGAAGATTACTAAATTTGCAACAGACGCCATTGCAAGTCTGATAAATTCCCAATGGAGATCTTGCACAGACACTTCCCGTCCAATGTATCGAAATAATCTTTCTTTATCTTCCTGCGTAGCCTCTTTCTCAAACCATCCTTTTACTGTATTGTTGTCGTGAGTTCCGGTATACACCAGACAATTCTTTATATGATTGTGTGGCGCATAGGGATTTGCAGGGAGATCCCAGCCAAAGGCAAAGAGAAGCACCCGCATGCCGGGAAAATCAAAATGGCGGATAATTTCTCTTACGTCAGGAGTAATGGTACCAAGGTCTTCGGCAATAATGGGAAGATAAGGAAAATGTTTCAGGAGCGTGGTAAACAGATTTTCCGCCGGCGCCTCAACCCAACGCCCGTGAATAGCTGTTTTTTCTGTTGAGGGGACTTCCCAATATGCAATAAAGCCCCGGAAATGATCTATTCGTATCATATCAAAGAGATGTAAATTCTGCTGTATTCTTTGAGTCCACCAGGTATATCCTGTCTCTTTTAATCTATCCCATCGATACACAGGATTACCCCAGAGTTGCCCTGTCTTGCTAAAATAATCGGGAGGTACACCCGCAACACAGTATGGTTGTTTTTTTTCATTAAGCTTAAATAAATCAGGATTAGCCCAAACATCTGCGCTATCATGGCACACGTAAATGGGCATATCACCGAATATCTGGATGCCACGATTATTACAATAGCTTTTGAGTGAAGACCATTGTTGAAAGAACAAAAACTGAAGAAATTTTTCCATGCTAATTCTATCGTGATACTGTTCTTTAAACATTTGTAAAGATTCTGGTTGTCTGTCCCGTATCTCCCACGGCCATTCACTCCAAACCTGTCCGTGAAAATGATCTTTCAGTGCGATAAAAAGCACAAAATCCTCAAGCCAGTATGCGTTTTCAAAACAAAATTTTTCGTATTCGCAGGCATTGCTGTTATCTTCCTTGAAACGTTCATACGCCTGGTAAAAAAGCTTTTTTTTATACACCATGGCTTTATGGTAGTCAGCCTGACTATCCGGGAAATCCGGAGTATCTTCAACATCGCTTTTTTCGAGGAGACCGTTCTGGATCATAAGATCCGGGCTGATAAGCAAAGTATTACTTGCAAAAGCAGATACGCTGTTATAAGGAGAATTACCATGGATTGAATCAGTAGGATTTAACGGAAGTATCTGCCAAAAACTTTGTTTGGTTTCGGCAAGGAAATCTGCAAACTTATAAGCCCACGTACCAAGATCACCTATTCCATACCGTGATGGGAGTGAAGTAATGTGAAGCAGAATACCGCTACCCCTTCTTTTCATATTTCTCCTCGTTTGTGAATCTTACAAAATCCGGTTATATCCGTTTAAATATAGGAAATTCAACCTCTTCGCTTTTCGTGAAAAAGATTTTTACCTGGCAGATTCATTGCCTGTTTCATGGATCTGAGAAATGAAAATTGTCATGCAATGGCCTCTTTTGTCAGCCTCTCGGCTGTTTTAATTATATTCTCAAGATCCTCCGGAGATCTTGTTTCTACATAAAACCTAACCTTTGGCTCAGTGCCGGATGGTCTTATTAAGAGCCATGAGCCATCCTCGAATACAATCTTTAATCCATCAGTTGTTATTACATCCTTAATTTTTTTATTATTTTTTCCAACAGCTATTTTGTTTCCCGGGAAAAGTTTATTATTAAGACTTAACAGTTTTTCAAGAAGCGCTGTGCCTGTCAGATGACGCTCAACCATTATCGATGCCTTTTCAGGATAATAAGCTCCAAATTTCTCTTCAAGCTCGCTTAGATACTCGCTAACATTCTTCCGAATGACAGCCATCATCTCGATTGCCAGTAAAAGACCGAACATAGCATCTTTTTCGAGCGTATGGTTATAACCCGATATCCCATCACTCTCTTCGTATGAGACAATAGCGCGCTCTTTTGCATTCAGGCGCATGTATGGCCTGAAGTTTTTGAAACCAACGGCTGTCTCCCTTACCGGAATACCAAGCTTATCGGCAATAGCATTTCCAAAATTGCTGGTAGCTACAGACTTTACCAGAACACCAGAAATATTCTTGTACGTATGCAAAAAATGCAGCGCCATAGCTCCAAAGTGGTTCATAGAAATATCCGCTTTCCCATCGGTAAATCTTATCCGGTCGCCATCAGGATCCATTATTACACCTAGTTTAAACCTGCTTTCACTCTTTTCCAGGGAATTGAGCGCCAATCGCATATTCCTTGGTGAGGGTTCCGGGGGTATACCTCCGAACAGGTAGTCATCTTCAGTCCTTAAATATTTTATCTTATGACTTTCTCCAAGCAGCATGTTCGGTCTTCCCCTCGTAGCACCGTGAACATGGTCGATACAGATAAAACAATCTTCCTCTTTTATAAAACACCTTATCTTCTCAATGTCCAAAGTGCCACGTTTCCTGAGAAAATCCTCATAAAGCTGTATCGTATTTATTTCCTGGGTACCTTCGGGCTTTACCTCTTCTATCATTGCATTCTCTGTCATCAGCACATTTGCATTCTTCTCTATAATATCTGTTATTTCGGCACCCGCAGGACCACCATCGGATGGGTTAAATTTAAACCCCGAATAATTAGCCGGATTGTGTGAAGGAGTAAGGTTTATGGAGCATGCTGTATTTAGCATAGTGATGGCAGCAGAAAATTCAGGCGTAGTGGCTTCGCCTGCATAATAGACTTTTATCCCTTCCCTTGTAAGTAATCCCATTACTGACGAGGCAAATTCAGGCCCTAAGAACCTGTTATCATGACCTACGATCACCCCGCGTTCCCTCATATCATCAAAACCCTTTACCCCCAATGCATCCATCAATCTCGATCCACCAGTCTTGAACATCTCAATAATTGCACTCGTTACCACACGCACATTGTGAAAGGTGAAATCCGTGCCTATCTCACCCCTCCAGCCTGAAGTTCCGAAAACGATCTTTGTTGGTGCAGTATTTTCTCCTGCAAACCTTTCTATCTCTTTCAAAAGATCTGCGTTCTCTTTTACATTCGAAAGGATAACCTTCCAGCATCCTGCTGCATCATGAAAATCGTTTCTTCTCATATTACCCCTCTCTGGTAGTATCATGCATTGATTTGATATAAATCAATACGATAAAAAGCTTTTTCTCTTAATTCTCTCATATCTTTTCTTAACATCTTTTTATCCAATATTCCATCTTATTTTATCTATTTTACGGTAAAGTGATACGATTGTGTTGAATTTAATTTGATAGGGAGTCGGGGCAGAGAAAATTAGCTTTAGCTTATTTTAGGGTGTTTTGGTGAATTGTGTTCACAATCAGTTCACAGTTTCTGCGCAAAACCTTTATTCTAGGAATTTCATTTCCGCAGGGCAACCCTTTCGGATTGCCTGGCAAGGCTAAAGCCTCTCGTAGATTGCTGGCTCGTTCCCAAACCATGTCCTCGTATAAATGGGGAAGAATTTGGGAACGAGCCACTAACGAGCTACGAGAACTATTATTGGCCTGAAGGGCTGGAAGTCTCTTGCCAGGGCTGAAGGCCATGAAAATAAGGAATTATAACAGAAAAATTTGTATAATTTTCATGTATGTTCCCACAATCTCTGCAATTTCAGTATTCTCTGTGGTAGACTGAATAAGAGGCTAGTCACCCTTTATATCTGTAGGGATTCTGGTATTTTTATCGAGCTGTGAAATTTCTTCTATCTCTTTTTTACTTCCAGCCCCCAGAGTCTTAAACTTTCGCGCAGAAGGGAGTATGCGTCCCTCGAAAGAAGCTATGGCTGCATTATATGCTTCTACAGCCTTTCCAAGAGATCCGCCAAGCTTCGACAAATGCTCAACCATAGTTGCAATACGCTCATGAAGCTCCTGACCAAGCTCGCTGATCCTCTGGGCATTTTCTGCCACCTGCTCTTGCCGCCAGCCATAATGTACTGCCCGTAATAACGCAATCAGTGTTGTTGGCGTTGCCAGAATAACCCGCTGTTTGACCCCTTCTTCGATCAGGGCGGGGTCATGTTCCAGTGCCGCGCTGAAAAACATTTCTCCCGGAAGAAAGAGGATTACGAGTTCAGGTGTAGGCTGAAACTGATCCCAGTAAGATTTTGCGCTCAATTTTACTATGTGAGACCGGAGCTGTTGTGCATGGTCTTTCAGTTTCGATAAACGATGGTCATCACTTGCGCCTTCCAGCGCATCAAGGTACGCTTGAAGAGGGGCCTTGGCATCAACAATAATATTTTTACCACCGGGCAAGCGTACGAGAATATCCGGCCGTAATCTCCCTTCTTCCGTTGTCACCGATTGTTGTTGGTAAAAGTCACAATACTGAAGCATGCCAGCTATTTCAACTACTCGCTTCAGTTGAATTTCTCCCCAGTGACCTCGTACTGTTGGTGTTCTGAGCGCCTTAACGAGATTACCGGTCTCAGATTGCAATTTCTCCTGAGTATATATCAGCGATTTGACCTGCTCCGTCAGGCTTCCATATGCTTGCTGGCGGGAGTTCTCCAGATCACGGATTTGGATATCTACCTTTTCCAGCGACTGTTTAATGGGTGTAACGAGATTTTCTACAGCCTTTTGTCTCTGTTCGAGATCGCTTTTAGCTTCGGTTTGATACTTCTCCAGAGTGATCTTTGCCAACTCCAGGAATGATTGGTTGTTGCTCTTCAGCGCTTCAGCCGAAAGCGCTTTAAAGGCATCACTCAGCTTTTTCGTGGCGTCATTCAGGATTGCTACTTTTTCATCGGCTGCTTTCCGTTCGTGTTCAAGTGTGGTTTCCAGCCGTGTAACTGTTTGATTAAGCTCAAATACCGTTTCATTCTTTTGGTCCAGATCGGTACAGACGCTTAGCAGATCCTGTTGGACTATAGCAAGCCGTTCGTGTAGCATTGCCTTATGTGATCTGCCAATCAACCAGACAATCACGCCGCCTGTCAAAATTCCAGCAATTGTAGCAGTAATTAGCCAGAGAATTTCCATAATTCTATACCTAAGAATTTTCTCTATGAAGGGGTACTCAGGTCATTGCGAGGGTATTGTCCGAAGCAATCTCTCCTGAAACATGCAAAGGATTGCTTCGGACAATACCCTCGCAATGACCTGTGGGATAGCCTTTCCTCTATTGAGGAGATGAATATGTTCGATTTCATCCTTGAAATACTACACTTGAAATACTACAGTAGTTATTCTTTTGCTGCTTATGTTAATTTGATAGCTAAGCTAAGGCATACTGTACTTCTAGTAAATTTATCTCTATATACCTTACAGATTATATACCAAAAAGAGTCTCATTACTAAAAATTATCTGATAATCTGGAAAAAATTACGAGTGTAAAATATTGTTATAGATTTGGTTTTTATGGACGCTAGCTTTTCAAAAACTTCTCAAACCGGCCTATCCCTTTCTCGATACATTCCATAGAAGTGGCATAAGAAATCCTTATGTAGTCATCTAATCCGAAAGGAGCACCAGGAACAAAGGCAACATGTGCTTTTTCAAGTAATACGTTAACTAAATCGAATGAATTTGCTACGAATTGTCCACCAATTTTTTTATGGTACAGCTCAGATACCTTTGGAAACACATAAAATGCGCCCTGAGGAAGTAAACAAGATACTCCTGGTATACTGTTAAGGCGCGATACAATATATTTTCTGCGTTTATCAAATTCACGCACCATAGTATCTACAGAATCCTGATTACCCTTGAGCGCTTCCAATCCTGCCATTTGAGTAATGGAATTAGCGCCAGATGTAGTATGGTCCTGAATATTTATTGCCGCTTTGATGACCTCTTCTGGCCCGGCGGCGTAACCTAAACGCCAGCCGGTCATAGAATATACCTTCGAAAAACCGTTTATCGTAACAACCCTTTTATAGCATTCATCACTAAAGGTTGCCGGGCTAACATGGATCGCTCCGTCATACAGAATTTTTTCATAAATTTCATCTGAAATGACGTAAATTCCTTTTTCTACAGCAAAATCAACAATTTCCCGAAATTCTTTTTCTGTGTAGACCATGCCGGTTGGATTGCCGGGGCTGTTCATGAAGAGTAATTTAGACCTGGGTGTAATAACCTTTGCCAGAGATTCCCGGGTAATTTTGAAATGTTCTTTATCTGTAGTTTTAAGAAATACGGGGGTAGCGCCTGCCATGGTTACCATTTCCGGATAGCTTACCCAATAGGGTGAGGGAATAATAGCCTCATCCCCTGTATCACACACTACGAGAACGATATTGAGAATCGATTGTTTTGCCCCTGCCGATACGATAACTTGTGAAGGATTGTATTTCAGACGGTTATCTTTGAGAAGCTTCCCGCAGATAGCTTCCTTTAATGCGGGCGCTCCTGCAGTCGGTGTGTATTTGGTATAACCATCTTTAATAGCCTTAATGGCTGCATTCTTAACATTTTCCGGGGTATCAAAGTCTGGTTCTCCCGCGCCAAAATTAATTACATCGATACCTTTTGCCACCAGTTGTTTTGCCTTGGCTGTAATGGCAAGTGTTGCGGATGTATGTACTTCCCTGGCAATTCTTGATAACGCCATATATAAATATCTCCCTTTCTCATGATAAGTTTATTTCTGTAGCTTGATTTTGAATACCCGTCTTATGCCCGTATGAATCTTTCTGTATCTTATTGGTTTACATGTTTTTTATGATGGAAACATCTTACCCGGATTTAATATACCGTTGGGGTCTAACAACTGTTTAATATCTTTCATAATACGTAATTCATGAGGGGGTATCTCAAGAGGCATAAAATCCGATTTTACATTTCCAATGCCATGCTCCCCGGAGATTGTTCCGCCAAGTTCGATTGTATTAAGGAGTATCTCCTCAATCATCCTTTTTGCTGTTACTTGTTGATCTTTTTCCTTATAGAGGACGTTAACATGAATGTTACCATCCCCAATATGCCCGAAGTTCGCAACTTTTAGCGAAGGATATCGTTTGTGGATTTCATTTATCCGTTGCAATATTTCTAATATCTGGCTCCGTGGCACGCATATATCCTCGTTAATCTTAAAGGCAGCAATAGTATAGAGTGCTGGAGAGATAGCACGCCTTACTTCCCAGAGGATATCGCGTTCTTTGGCATTCTTTGCAGAAATAACCTTGAGCGCCTGATTTTCAGTGATAATTCTTTCTATAAGGGATGTTTCTATGTTAACGCTTGCCTCTTTCCCGTCGATATCGATAAGCAGAATCGCATGCACATCTCTTGGTATTTGAAATTCCTGTTTATATCCCTGAATACAGTCGATGCTTGATTTATCAATAAACTCAAGCGCCCTGGGGAGAAGATTATTCAAGATAATTTGATTTGCAGTTCTCACTGCCTGCTCGGGGGTTGTGAAAAAGGCTAAGAGTGTTTCAATCTTTTCCGGAAGAGGGAGTAATTTTACGGTAATCCGGGTGAAAACTCCCAGAGTGCCTTCTGAGCCGACAAATAAACGGGTAAGATCATAGCCGGTGACACTTTTTAAGGTCTTACGGCCCGTGTGGATAATGCTTCCGTCAGCAAGGACTACCTCCAGCGATAAAATATAATCTCTGGTAACACCATATTTTAAACCGGTAATTCCACCGGAACATTCTGCTACATTGCCGCCCAGGGTAGAAAATGCAGCGCTGGCAGGATCGGGTGGGTAAAAGAGTTTATGTTTTGCTACCTCGCTTTGCAAGGTATGGGTAATAACTCCAGGTTCAACCGTGGCAGTAAGGTTCTCTGGAATAATTTCCAGTATTTGGTTCATACGGCTGAAATCCAATACCATGCCACTTTGAACAGGAACTGACCCACCGGTTAATCCGGAACCCGCGCCACGAGGATAAACCGGTATTTTATACTCATTTGCAAGACGCAAAATGCCGGATACCTGTTGAGTATCTTGCGGCCGTAGAACAACATCCGGAATGCATTTTTGTTTGGAACCATCATATGCATAACATATCCGTTCCTCGAGGGAATAAAGTACATTCTCTTTTCCTATAAGCCGATTCAGCTCACCGGTAAGCCGGTGAAGCTTTGTTTGCGTAGCGTTTGACACTAAAAACTCCGTAGTATGACCTCATAAAAAACCATGTTAGCAAGCATCACACCATTTACTTTATTCTTGTATCCGAATGAAGATATTCATGGAAAATTACGCAAGGCTTGCAGTGCTTATTGAAATTATTCAGAAGGCATGAAATTTTATCTTTCAATAATTAAATTAGTATTTCTCTGTAACATAATATTATAGAGAAATGGTGGATTCCATATCAATAAATGTATTAATTTAGTAAATTTAGGAAAATAAGTCAAATCCTTTTCCAGTTGAAAATAATGCATCGAATTGTTATAACCCCTTTTTATTAAGAAAAGGTTTTCAGTAAGACCTGCCAAATAGAGTTGTTTTAGAATTGACACAATAATAGAATATAAGTATTATTTAATGATTTAAAAATTCAAAAATACGATATTATTAAGGGGAAATATTATGGAATCCCCCCCCTACTCAACCGGAAGAATACTTAATACATGAGAGATTCGTGATATTTTACGAGAAAATATGGGCATTATACCTGTAGATACAGATATACTTATTATTGGTGGAGGAGCAGCAGGATGTTTTGCTGCCGTGGAGATATATAAACGATATCCAAATTGCCGGGTGGTAATCATGGAAAAGGCGCATATTGATCGTAGCGGTTGTCTGGCTATGGGATTGAATGCTATTAATGCGTATTTAAACCCCGGTCAAACACCAGAATCATATGTCTCATTTGTAGAGCGACAGTTTGAGGGAGTTATAAGAAAGGATCTTGTTTATAGTATTGCACAAGGATTAAACGAGGTCGTTAAGGATGTAGAAGAGATGGGCCTTCCTATTGAGAAGAATGAAGATGGTACGTATCGGAGAAAAGGAAAGCGCAGTATCCGTATTTTTGGCGAGCGGTTAAAACCCATCCTTGCAGAGGCCGTTAAAAAGACTCCTGCTCAGGTGCTTAATCGTGTTGTTGCAACAAATTTCATCTATAACGGCAAACGTGTTTGCGGGGCATTTGGATACGGGGTGAGGGATAGTATGCTTTATGTAATTCGGGCGAATGCCGTTATTGTAGCTACCGGAGGGGCGTCTGGTATATACAGGCCCAATAATACCGGCGAAGCACGCAATCTGATGTGGTACTGTCCCTGGAATGCAGGAACAGGATATGCCATGGGGATACGTATCGGGGCAGAAATGACCAGCTTTGAGAATCGGTTTATTGCCTTACGGGTAAAAGACGTACACGCACCAACAGGTACGATTGCCGTCGGAGCTGGTTCAAGGCAAGTCAATGCGCGCGGGGAGGATTATCTGGAGCTCTATTACAAGCATCTGGGCGGGAATAAATGTCTCACCCAGCACAGGCTCCTTGCTACGGTGGAAGAAACAAAAGCGGGTCGGGGGCCGTGCTTTTTAGATACGACAACATTGAGTGAAACAGAGGAGAGGAGATTAAAAGAGGATTTTTTAAGTATGAATCCTCAAATTATTCTTTTATGGGCAAGCGAAGGCATGAATCCAAAAAAAAGACCTGTAGAAGTACAGGGAACAGAGCCCTTTATTGTTGGTGGTCACTGCCAATCGGGATATTGGATAGATAAAGAAAGAAGGACAACTATACCAGGCCTTTATGCAGTCGGAGAGGTAGCAGGCGGGGCGCCAAAAAAATATGTAAGTGGAAGTTGGGTTGAAGCACGTATTGCTGCAGCAACTGCCTTAGAAGATATGCAGGGAAGAAATCTGGAAGACGTAGACGATGAAGTAATCCAAAAAGAGAAAGCCAGAATCCATGCCCCTCTCATGAAAAAGTCTGGTATATCACCGCAACAGGCAAGGGAACGCCTTCAAAAAATTATGGATGAGTTTGCAGGTGGTGTCTCCATGAGTTACGCGCTCCATGAAGAGCGGTTGATCGAGGCAAGACGATTACTAAAACTTTTAAAAGAACATGGAAAAGATATCGTAGCGGTAAATAATTATCATCTGGTTGAGGCTTTAGAATGTATTGACAGGATTGATGTCGCAAGGGTATTAGTAGAGCATCTGATCTACCGCAAGGAGACGCGATGGGCATGCTATCAGACACGGTTAGATTATCCCGGGAAAGACGATAACCGATGGCTTGTTTTTGTTAATTCAGTATATAATCCGGATACCGATGAGATAAAAATGATAGAAAGGCCGTTGTGCTCATGAGTATCTTTATCGATGAAAATATTTGTAATGGATGTAAAGGATTGCCTGAGGCACGATGTGAACGCATTTGCCCGGGAGATTTATGCTACCGTAAGGAAAATATGAAAGCAGCAATTCGCGATCAGTCGGCTTGCTGGACTTGCGCCTGTTGTGTGAAGGAGTGTCCTGTTCAGGCAATTGAGCTAAAATTGCCTTTCCAGGTCTGTAGTAGCGGCGCTTCCCTAAAAGCACGGTTGAAGCGTGATAAAACGATTTGGACGATCCGTGATGCCGATGGGCATCAAGAGGAATTTATTATTCAGGCAAAGTGTTTGAAAGGAGATACATAAAAGATGGTTAAGAACATTGCTCCGCATGGGGGGAAACTTGTCAATAGGATTGTATCCATGGAGGAGCGTGAAATCCTGCTGGATAAAGCAATGCATTATGATATGAAAAAAATCCAGCTTAGCTCTCGTGAGATGTCAGATCTTGATATGATTGCCGTTGGAGCAATGAGCCCCCTGGAAGGATTTATGGGCAAAGCGGATTATGATAACGTGGTAGATAATATGCGTTTATCGAATGGACTGCCGTGGTCAATTCCGATTACCCTCTCAGCAACGAAGGATGAGGTTGAAGGCCTTAAGCCAGGTAAGGATGTAGCCCTTGTTGACCAGGCCAATGAGGTTATTGCCATTCTCCATCTGGAAGAAATTTTTCATCATGATAAGCCAAAAGAATCTTTAGAGGTCTATGGTGTGGATGACAGAAAGCACCCCGGTGTGGATTGCATATACAAAATGGGTGATTATCTTTTGGGAGGCAAGGTTAGTGTCGTTAACAGGGCAAAGCCTGGTGATTTTTTAGCTTATAGGTTAGATCCGACAGAGACAAGAGCTCTTTTTGTAAAAAGAGGCTGGAAACGGGTTGTTGGATTCCAGACACGGAATCCGGTGCATCGCGCCCATGAATATATCCAAAAATGCGCCCTCGAAGTCGTGGACGCTATTCTTTTGCATCCTTTGGTAGGGGAAACAAAAAGTGATGATGTTCCTGCGGATGTAAGGATTAAGAGTTACGAGGTTCTTTTAGAAAAATATTATCCCAAAGACAGGGCAATGTTAGCCGTTTTTCCGGCTGCAATGCGATATGCGGGACCGCGGGAAGCGATCTTCCATGCGCTCGTAAGGAAAAATTACGGTTGTACACATTTTATTGTAGGTAGGGATCACGCTGGCGTGGGTAATTATTATGGGACGTTTGATGCCCATTATATCTTTGATGAATTTGATATTCATGAGATAGGAATTACACCATTATTTTTTGACCACACGTTTTACTGTAAGTCTTGTAATGGTATGGCTTCTTATAAAACATGTCCTCACGATTCAGCTAATCATGTTATTTTAAGCGGAACAGAAGTTCGCAGGATGTTAAGCGCCGGAGAGGCTCCTCCTCCCACCTTTACCAGAGCAGAGGTAGCAAAAGTACTGAGCGAATATTATCAGAAGTTAAAATAGAGAGAAAAGCTTACTACCGCAGAAAAATCTGAAGTCACAGAGATTGCAAAAGAGTAAAAACTATGGTTTTTACTCTTTTGTTTTCTCTTCATTTTCTCTGTCTTTTGCGATCACACCTTCTCTACAAATATGCTATAACCCTTTTGCAACGGTAATACCTCTTGTTGCCACAAAAGATTTGGTGGTAATCAGGTCCTGATTATCACGTGCAACTATTGTTATTACATTAGGACCTTCCTTTAGCGGGACATCCTTAGCAATCTCAAGCCGGATTTGTTCTTTTGGGGTAGCGTTTCTATTAGATTTGAAAAAGACCTTATCATTATTGACTAAGATGTAGGCATGTTTCACCTGTATATCATCTTCTATGGCCACGGATATTGGCAATTGATCGTTCCCGAATAATAAATTTGATAAGGATTTATTTAAGGTGATTATTGGAGGCGTCCGCTGTATGAAGGGCTCTAAATTACCTGGTTTATTTTCTTTGCCATTTAATTCGGCGGCATCTTTTGCCGAGAGCCATCCGTATCGGCCGTCGGGTAATTTTATACGGAGCCATTCATTATTTTTTGCATCAGATACCAGAACGGTACCCTCTTTTATTACAGATAAGACCGGAGAATCAAACGACATGCCTCCATACAAAGGCGTATGATTTTTCTTTATTTTCAGGTTCGTAGTAACCGGTGTTGTCTTCGATTTGTTTCCCATAATAGGAAGATTAAGCTTATTGGATAGAAACGTTCCAAAAATCATATCAGAAATAATTAAATCCACGCTGAAATTACCCGAAGGTATTGTTTCTTTAACAAAGAGCGATAATTTTACCTCTTTTTTTTCTCCTGGGTTTAGTGCCCCGATTTCCACTCGTCCATTTTTTATTAAGACTTCTTTGTTGCTTAAATCTCTTAGAGTAACCACATTTTTCTCAGACGGGCCTTCACCTATATTTTTTACCCACACGAACAAATCAATATCCTCTCCTGTCTGAATTAACCCGTCTCCATTATTTGCAGACGCATCCTTTTCATGATCCAGGATCTGATAGGAATAGGCAAACAGAGGTCTGGGCAATGCTTCCGTAACAATGTTTAACCTAATGTCCTGAGGGTTGTGGTGGTTTAATTCTTCAAACTTAATAACGATCTCATCTTTCCGGTCCAGTGAATTTTTGGGAACATCTATTGTTGTTGTATACGATTTTGTTATTCCTTTGTCTATTTTCCCAAAAATAAACTCAAGCTTATCGAAAAGCCCGTTCTTACTCGATGAAATACCATGCAGTTGATAGAGCGGCGCCTCACCGGTATTGGTTACATTTACGGTGAGAGTTATCTTACCACCAGCTTTAACCTGTCCATTTGATGGTGCGGTAGAAAAAGTGACGTTCGATTTAGCTACCCCTGATGAACTTGTGCCTTTTGACCAGTCGATATCTAATTTCTGAAGCGCCTGTGCAATTTTTTCTTCTTCCAGTCTGGCTGTTTCTTCCACGATAGGCAGAGAGTTTTTTAAGAACGTTTCCCGTTCCCATTCAGGGGCTTTCGCGAGTAATTTCCTGGCAAAGAGAACATGAAAGTCTTTGTTAAAATCAGGGAGTTTATAAGGATCATCAAGCTCTTCCGGCTCTTGTGGTTCTATCTCGTGGATTTTCTTCTTCTCGGTGATTTCCAGGAAATATTTGAGTATAGCATACGAGGTTTCACCTTTGGGGTGTTCTTCAAGATGTTGCTTAAGATCTTCTTCGCGAAGGACGGTAAGGCCCCGGAATAAATTAATATTATCTTTTAAAACAGTTGCCGGAATAAGTTGGATATCCGGTGTAATACCAACCGATTGAATATCGGTGAGTAAAGGAGTAAGGTATTTAGCAATGGTCAATTTTAATGCCGAACCATCCATAAGCTCAATAAGTTGCTGAACGGAGCCTTTGCCAAAGCTTCTATCTCCTACAATCACAGCACGATTATTCTCCTTGAGCGCCCCTGCAACGATCTCTGCTCCGGAAGCGCTTCCCGCATCGACGAGTACTACAATAGGATAGAAGGCCTCATCTGTCTCGGTTTTTCTTGCATCCTGCGCCTCCCGTGGATGACCACTGGGGCCAACCGTTACGACGATAGCTCCGCTGTCGAGAAATTTATCCGCCACTTCTATTGCCTGGTCTAAAAGTCCGCCTGAATTGTTCCGCAAATCAATGATTAATCCTTTCATCTTGTTGTTATGTGATGTTTTTAAGCGTTTTAGATGCTCATTGAGAGATTGGGAGGTATCATCCTGAAAATTTCTTATTTTTATATAACCGATTTCATTATCTACCGGCGCAGACTCAACGGTAGGAATAGCAATGATTTCACGCTCTAGTGTATACAGCTTTGGTTGTGCTGCCTTTTCAGCTAAAACGGAGAGTGTTACCTCGGTTTCAGGGTCTCCCCGTAATTTTCCAACAGACTCCGTAAGGTTCATGTTAATGGTAGATTCTCCGTCAATTTCAACAATCTTGTCGCCAGCCTTAATACCCGACCTTGCAGCGGGAGTGCCTTCGATGGGAGATATAACGGTTAGTAGACCTTCCCGCAAGCCAACCACCATTCCGAGTCCGCCAAATTTTCCCGTAGTGCCAATTTTAAATTCATTAAATTCTTTCGGCGGAAGGATAACAGAGTGCGGATCTAATTGGGTAAGCATTCCGTTGATCGCTGTGTACTCAATATCGCTGGCAGTTAGGTTCTCATTAGTTTGACGGTATTTGTTGATAAAACTCAGGGCATCCCGCAGGATTTCTACCATGTCCTTAGAGCGACGAATTCTGGACAAATCATATGTTTTTGAGATATCATCTACGGTAATCGTTTCGGTGACAGTGTTTTCTTCAAAATTGGTTAAGACTTCAGGAATTACTTTCTCTTCCCATGCGAGGGCCTCTTTTAGCATTTCTAAAGACTTGATGCGTTCGGGATCTACATAGAGCCTGTTAATATAGGACATAACAATCCCTGAAAGGCGGAATTTGTAGTTTGAATCTTCTTTCTCTTTCTGTTTTTCAAAATAAGGTTCTAAGCCAAATGTTTTGCTAAAGGTGATGAAAAAACACGTTATTGAGAATAAGAAGAGGAGTGTTGCCAGTAAATATTTAGATGAAAATTTTAATCTCATGCGGTGTCCTTTTGTTTAAAAATACTATTTCAAATTAACCACAATTGTTCATGTTGTGATAAAGGTATCAGACGCTGTGAAAGTTTTACTCCTTAGATAAAACTCATATCTTATAAGAAAACATATAAGTCATAAAATTTTTTATTTATTTCAGTAAAAACACAGGGAATTTTTTATTTCAATGGTCTCTACGGTTTGCTTTTCTAACGTATTAAGTATAAGGAGATATGGGATATTTATCAAGGAAATACTAAGGAACGGAATCACTTAACAACTACGCATAAATCTTAACAGATAAAATAGATGGAAACCGATAGAAAAAAGTGAGTTTGAAAAGTAGCAGTTTTTGGGGTGGCATTAAATGAGGCCTTTGGCGACTTTTCAATCGTAAAGACGTGTAGTGGCAAGGCGCGCCTTGCCACTACAGAATCGCTTTGAAATTCCTATACATTAAATTAATAAAGAAGCTCTGCTGCCTTATTTTACCCAATCGCGAGAGATGGATTGTTACCCTATCTTTTTCTTCCCGGGATGATCTTTCCCAAAATAACCGCCTCTTTTGCACCGGTAGCGCTGGGAATATTGTTAGCATTCCCGGAGATCGTCTCATTAGCCAGAATGGCAAAAGCGAGGGCCTCCCTGGCGCTGGGCGCAATACCGAACTTGTCGATGGTATGTATCTCAATCGATGGGCCAAGATAATGGGTCAGAAGTTCTATCAAAGTAGCATTATAGCTTCCACCTCCCGAAAGGATTACTTCAGACAGATTATGGCGGGTTACAATCCACCGTTTGTAGCTATCCGCAATGGTACGCGCTGTAAAGGCTGTGACTGTTGTCAGGATGTCACCCTCTTTTACACCAGAACAGAGGGCGTTTTTATAAAGTTCGTCTGCAAACTGTTTTCCAAACTCCTCCCGGCCTGTAGTTTTTGGCGGCGGTTTCAGGAAATAAGGATGAGCAAGGAGTGTAGTCAGAAGTGTATCGTGAGTCCTGCCCTTTGCTGCAAGTATACCCCCTTCATCAAAGTGAGATGTATTGTTCGTAATAAGTTCCACGATGCGATCCATAATCATATTGCCCGGACCCGTGTCAAAGGCAATAATATCCTCCGGAGTGCATTTTTGAGGGAGAAAGGTAACATTGGCAATTCCTCCAATATTTTGCAGGGCGCGTCCCCGTTTTTTGTCCCTGAAGAGGACGAAATCTACGTATGGTACGAGAGGCGCTCCTTGCCCTTCAGCGGCCATATCTCTTGGGCGGAAGTCAGCTACGGTAGTAACACCTGTTTCTTGCGCGATAACAGAAGGCTCTCCGATTTGAAGTGTTGAACGAAGATATTGAGTATTATACGGTATGGCATTGCGCCCTGAAAACAGCTTTGTTGAAAAGTATTCACACCCCGCTCCATCGTTTCGTTTTCCCTGAGATATGGGTAAGTCTTGCTGTGTAATGGGATTTGGCAGGTGATAGATAGTTTGACCATGAGAACCGATGAGATCGACATCTGTGATAGAGATTTGCGCTTTGTTTGCAACAGATATTGCTGCTTCTGAGAAGAGTTTACCCAGGTAAAAATTGAGATGGCAGATTTTATCAACCGTGCCGGTTTTAGGGTTGCAAACATCGAAGATGGCGGCACGCGTAGACTCGTGGTAAGGATAGGTCCCGAAGGCCAGGATATTTGTTTTTGTCTGTATACCGTTTCCTGAGATTTCAACCAGACAGGCATCTATGCCATCTACCGATGTTCCAGACATAAGCCCAATGACCTTTTTAGGGTTTTTGTTTTTTAGCCGTAAAAATTCATGCATTGTTTGAGCGTTAGTTGGGCTTCGTTTTCAACGAAACTCAGTACCTTAGTCTCAGAGGAAATGAATACATAGCGCAAAGGATAGACAGAACGAACTAGACATAATGTAGTATGTATCCTGTTTTCATCCTGTCTATCCTGTCAAAAATAAAAATTTCTCTAAAATTTATACAGGTCTATGGTATAGAGTTTCATATCC
Organism: Candidatus Jettenia ecosi; assembly: GCA_005524015.1. GTDB lineage: Bacteria > Planctomycetota > Brocadiia > Brocadiales > Brocadiaceae > Jettenia > Jettenia ecosi. The sequence continues at coordinate 29,178 of SULG01000006.1, read as the reverse complement.
CGGTTTAGTGATGTGGACTAGACTGACTTTTGTAGAGTTCTGCCTCACGGTCTGCATCTCCCAGCATTCCTTTTGAACGATATAATTCTTCAAGGACTTTATGTACCTCTACAAAGTTAGGCTCTACTTCGAGTGTCTTTTTGAGAGATGCCTCTGCTTTCTCAAAGTCACCTTTTTCTTTATATACCAGTCCTATCGTATAGTGGAGATTTGCCATATCAGGGCGTATTGTTAATGCCTTTTGCCACACGGAGATCGCCTCATCCATTTTCTCCAATTTTGTATAGCCGATGCCAAGATTGTAATAGACTTCTATTTTTTGCGGATTGATCTCGATGGCTTTTGTCCATTCTGCAATAGCCTCATTGAATTGTGCCTTTTTTGCATAGAGAATACCCAGGTTATACCGCGCATTTACAAGACCAGGATTTATATCGATAGCCCTGCGAAAGGCCTTAACTGCATCTTCAGCTTGTCCTTTATGAACATACACAAGCCCTAACCCCTCGTATGCTTCTGCGTGATGCGGGCTCATATCGACTGCCTTTTTAAAGACTGAAATTGCCTCATCCGATTTCCCTTTTTTATTCAAGATATTGCCCTGTCCGATGAGAGCCTCTATCATCGAAGGGTTCGTTTCTAACGCCTTCTTGTATGAAGCAAGAGATTCATCGAGCATACCATTTTCCTCATACAGTAAACCCAGATTATAATGGCCTGTTGCGTCATTTGGGTTGATTTCCAGCAGCTTTTTGTTTTTTTCAATCTCCTCATCCAGCTTCGCCTTTTTATGAACAGAAGGCGCTTCCCCTTCGAACTTGCCTGACGAACCCTGTTCTGTACCGGATTCTTGCTTACTACAACCAAAATTACCACAGGAGAGAAATAAAAACAGGAGAGAGGAAACTAAGAAAAAAACATTTCTTGTAACATGTGCCATAAAAATCCTTTTCTTTAATAAAGATATTGTATAAGGTATACTAAACAGTAAAGATTTATTATATAGACAATTCGATATTCGTCAATCCGAAACTATGAATTATCAGATAAAACAATCTCAGATGCAAAATCCTCATTTGATAAGGACTATGGGTTTTTTTGACGTAATTTGTCTTGGCATTAACGGTGTAGTAGGGGCTGGTATTTTTTTATTACCGGGACAACTCTTCAGCCTGGCAGGGACCGGCGCTCTGTGGGTATTCCCCTTATGCGGGGCGCTTTGCTTCGCTATTGCCCTTTGTTTTGCAGAAATGGGAGGGATGTATACTGCAACCGGCGGGGCGTACCTTTATGCTAAGGATGCTTTTGGTCCATTTGTGGGGTTTTTGGTCGGCTCGGTAATGTGGTTCTCATCGATTATCGGATGGGCATCAGTTGCGAGCGGGTTTGGGCTTTATCTGGAATATTTTCTACCATCAGCGGGCAGGTGGTTGAGTAATACAATTGTTATTATGTTCCTTGCAGGATTGAGTATCATTAACTATTTTGGAGTGAAACCGGGAGCAAGGACAATTAATTTTTTCACCCTGGGGAAACTTCTTTCTTTGTGTATCTTTATCAGCGTGGGTTTGTTTTTTATTAATGGACAAAATTTAGCTTCGCCTCATACTAGTGAACAATTTAGTGTAGCAGCCATTCTAGCCCTGTATGCCTATACCGGGTTTGAATTTGTAGTTGTACCTGCTGGCGAGATGCAGCATCCGCAGAAACACATCCCCCGCGTTTTGTTTCTTGTATTAACGATAGTCACTGTTTTATATGTTGTTATTCAGTTCGTGGCTGCCGGCGCATTTCCCAGCCTTGCCACGTCTGACAAGCCATTGGCAGATGCTGCACGATATTTTATGGGGGCAATAGGCGGGGTAATTATCGGGGCAGGGGCATTACTCTCTGTTGGAGGCGTCAATGCCGGCATTGCCCTGACCAGCCCCCGCAGCCTTTATGCACTTTCAGCCGATGGATTTTTTCCGGAAATATTTTCCAAAATACATCCCAGGTATCACACCCCTTATGTGGCTATTATTGTTACTACAAGTTTAACGCTTGTATTAACTTTGACAGGTAGTTTCAGATATCTCATTTCAGCAAGTGTTATGGTAAGTATTCTTCAATATATCCCAACCTGTTTGGCGGTTATTATTTTGAGAAAATACCGGCCTGAACAGGAAAGGAGTTACAAGATACCAGGCGGATATTGTGTTCCTGTTTTTGCATTGATGGTGTGCGGATGGTTAATATGCCACGTGGAACTGAAGGTAGTAGCGGCTACCGCGCTAGCGATGGTCATATTATTACCTTTTTATTTTAAGAAGTGGCTGTGGAGGGCTGTTTTAGTTTTTGTTTATAACGATAATGAACGGAAAAAGTAAAGAGAAATTGGGAAGATTGTAGAAACGCAATATTTTGCGTTTATCGGTTGTAGAGACGCAAAATATTGCGTCTCTACCTAATCCCGTAGGGATGTCATGATTATAGAAAAAAGCAAAAAAGCCCTTCAACCCCAAAGGGGTGACATAGGAAATCTGCGTTGAGATGTCATACATTTGGGATTTGATTGTACGGCGGTAGTGTTTTCTTCATCATCATTTCACCCCTTCGGGGTTGTTCATCATGGTTGTTCGTGGTCTATAATCATATCAGCCCTTCGGGCTTTTATTATTGTGATTAACCAACGGAAGTGCAAGCGATTGGAGACGTTAAGTACCTGACTATAAATTTTTGTATATTCCTCGTTATCAACAGAAGTCAGAAGCCAGAAGATAGAATATCGTACATCAAGCATTGTGTATCCTGTCTTCTGGATTCTCTATTCTGTTGACAAAAAGAATGTACAAAAACTTGTGGTCAGGTACTTAACATACCCCTTAGTCCAGTACAATCGCGTCAAATGTAACCGGTAGGGCATTGCCTTATCTGCATTAAGCTAAAATTTGAAGTTTTGCAATACTATACGGACAGGATGGCACGGGCAAACCCTGTCCCTGTATGTCTTGAACAGGGATGGGGTTTGTCCGCATATGCATCAAGCTAAAATGTATAAACGGCGAAGAATAACAAACCACCCCTAATCCCCCTTAGTCCCCTTTTAGAAAAGGGGGAAATCCAATCTCCCTTGATCCCTCTTTAAAAAAAGAGGAAATCCTTTGTTCCCCCCTTTTTTAAAGGGGGGTTAGGGGCATACGCATCAAGCTAAGCTCAGTGGCTCGTTGGCTCGTTCCCAAACTCTGTTTGGGAACGCAATTGCCTCGAAACTCTGTTTCGAGTAGGGACAGGTTTGAAACCTGCCTCCCCTGAGGAATCATACACACTATCATTCAGGTTTATCACGGTAGAACAGGCAAGATGCCTGTTCTACCATTGATTCGAGAAACGGAGTTTCTCGTACATGTGTGTTCCCAAACCATGTCCTCATGGAAATGGGGAAGAGTTTGGGAACAAGCTGTCGGCGCTTAGCTTGATGCCTATGGGGTTTTTCCGTGCCTGTTTGTATGCACACAGGAATCGGCGAAGAGAAAAGCACTGACAAACGATCCCTGTTGAAGACATACAGGGACATGGTTTGTCAGTGCCACTCAAAACGGGCTGAACAATTCCCATTTGATACAATTGCCCTGAGGTTCTCTCTTATCCTCGATTTTGTGCCTTATTTTAAGTAGTTACCAGGGATGTCTCCCGGATTAACAAAATTTTTTCATATGAAAATGTCTTATGCTAGTTATTCGTATACAATTCCTGTACCTCCTGGTCACTCAGGGCTCGCTGGTAAAGGCGGACTTCATCGATAAGGCCGTTGAAATATCCTGTTTTATATCGTGAATACCCTACCCTTATATCATCATAATAGGTCAATGGCACAATCGTATTTCCGGCCGGATGTGTATCGGTATCAACCAACTGTCCGTTTACGTACAGATGCTGCTTCCCGGTCGCCATGTTGTAGGTACAGACAACATGATACCAGGTATTCACTGAGTTGACTAAATTCTCCTTTACGGTTTTCGTTGTCTTATTTCCACTCCCATCCATGGTTACCAATGCATACCTCAGGGTATCAGGACTACCAGGACTGAACCTCACATCAAACCCTTCCCGGAGCTGCGGATCAGAACTCCATCTTAGCCCGCTAAATATGGCGTCAGCGCGGCTCGTATCGTTGGCGTTTTTCCTGAACCATGCACTCAGGGAAATCTTATCATGATTCATACGGGGTACTGATACAGAATCATTAATCCCATCAAAGCTCAACCCGTTACCACTTTTTCCTGCTGTCCATACAGCACCCTGTATTTCACCATGATTGTCGTTGCCCGAAGCATCATGGGCAATCGTTCCTGTCCCTTCATCAAAGGCATAGTGTATTTGCATACCTGAGGTAACGGCATGGTATATGCCTTGGACTTCCTTATCACTCAAGGCTTGTCGGTAAAGACGGACGTCATCGATGATGCCGTTAAAATATCCTGTCCCGTATTTTGAATATCCTATCTTCATCTCGGAATAAGATAATGGTACGGCTGTGTTCCCTGCCGGATGTATCTTTGTATCAACAAGTTGACCATTTATATATAATTTCTGTTCACCTGTTGTTTTATTATAGGTGCCTGCAACATGGTACCAGCTACCAACTGAATTGAGTGATTTTGCCTGGGCTTCCTTTGTTGTTCTCACCCCGCTTGTATCCTGTGTTGTGAGGACAAATCGCAAGGTATCAGGAGCGCTGGGGATAAAGCGTACATCAAACCCCTCCCGAAGTTGCGGATCAGCATTCCATCTTGCCCCGCCGAATATGGCATCGGTATTCGTTGTATCATTGACATTTTTATAAAACCATGCACAGACGGATAGCTCTTCGTTATTTATCAGAGGGATAGATACAGCATCATCAATCCCGTCAAAACTGAGCCCGCCTTCCTCTCTCCCTGTTGTCCATGTGGCGCCTTCGATTATGCCATTATTACCATTGACCGAGGAGTCTGTAACCATCGTTCCACCACCCTCATTGCAGGTATAGCGAACCTGCAGATCGGAGGGTATTTTTGTTACAAAGAGTATCTTTGTTATAAAGGCATCCCTTCCAATGAGACTTGCATCAAAGGCATTGACTATGGGAAAGTCATACAAACCTGTCCATCCGGTAATATAGGCATTCCCAACGGTATCAACTGCTATCCCAGAAACACTGTCACCATCGTAAGGATAATAATCACTGCCGCCGCCAAAATACGTAGAAAAGATAAGGCTCGTGCCGGCTGCATTCATCTTTGTTACAAAGAGATCGGATTTTCCATTGAGATTCCCATCAAGGGCATTAACTGTGGGAAGGTCACCCGAAAATGTACTTCCGGTAATATAAACATTCCTGTCGGCATCAATCGCTATTTTAATATTATTTTCGCCATCACTACCACCAAAGTAGGTAGAATAGATAAGGCTCGTACCGGCTGCATTTATCTTTGTTACAAAAGCGTCGCCAGATCCATTGAGACTTCCATCAATGGCATTGACCGTCGGAAAGTCATCCGATGATGTACGTCCGGTAATATAAGCATTCCCGTCAGCATCAACCGCTATTCCAGTACCGTCATCACCACTACTACCACCCAGATAGGTGGAATAGATAAGGTTTGAGCCGTCCGTATTTATCTTTGTTACAAAGGCTTCACCTCCAAAGTTGGTCTCATCAAGGGCATTGACCAGTGGAATGCCATATGTACGTCCGGTAACATAAGCATTCCCGAAAGCATCAGCCGCAATTCCATTGCCTAGTGTAGCACTAGTGCCTAAATAGGTAGAATAGATAAGGCTCTTGCCGTCTGCGTTCATCTTTGTTACAAAAGCCTCGTGCCCTGGACCGAAGCTCTCATCAAAGGCGTTAACTGTTGGAAAGTCACCCGATTGTACTTCCCCGGTAATATAAACATTCCCACTGGCATCAATTGCCATTCCATAACTCCATTCACCACCACTACCGCCCAGATAGGTAGAATAGATAATGTTCGTACCGGCTGCATTTATCTTTGCTACAAAGATATCTCCACCTCCATTGTAACTCTCATCAAAGGCATTGAATGTTGGAAAGTAAAACGAAGTTGTGTTCCCTACAATATAAACATTCCTGGCGGCATCAACCGCTATTCCAGCACCATATTCACCACCATCATTACCACCCAGATAGGTAGAATAGATAAGGCTCGTACCGGCTGCATTCATCTTTGTTATAAAGACATCACCTTCTTTATTACCCTTCTTATCAAGGGCATTGGCTGTTGGAAAGTCAAACGAATAGGTACCTCCGGTAACATAAACATTCCCGGCGGTATCAACTGCTATTCCACGACCGGAATCAAGACCACTACCACCCAAATAGGTGGAATATTCAAGGATAGGGTCAATAACAAGGGGATATCGTTTGTCATACGATGCAACCTGGAAAGCGTATATAAAGTGTTTAGAGTTTCGGGTTTTATGTTTCAGATTTTGAACTTTAGATTCTAATCGTGAAACCTTAAATTCTCCTTTTCTCTCCACCCTCTTTCCCTCTATCTCCTGATACACATACGGCCTCTTCTGGATGAGCTTGCCATCTTTTAGCCCTATCTCCAGATCACCTTCTTCTGTTACCTTCAAGTCCTCTATGCCCTGATACGAAAGCTGTACCCATGATGGGTTTGCACCTGGTTTGACGATAATATCGTATTCCAGTTGACGGTTATTCCCGTAAAATCTCATATCGATATCCTGGTAAATATCTTTATAGAGGATTGCCTGATAGGTGGAAATATTCGTTTTCCAGTCTTCCGGGTTTTTATCGATAAAATAATTGACCTTTGCCTCTTGTAGCCCTTCGGGGATGATTAGAGGGTCTTTATTGGCGCCCAGGGGAATGAGTTTGATGGTTTCTGGTTGGGTGGCATGGACAAACTGGTTTGTCCGTGTTTCTTTTTGGGGGTTGTGAGGACTATTATCTTTCGTAATCCCCCTTTGTCCCCCTTTAGAAAAGGGGGATTTGGTGAATGGATGAGAAGAGGGGAATTCGGTAGATGGAGGAGAATTGGTGAATTTATAGGAAGGGGAAAATTGAGTGGATTCATGAGAAAGAGGAGATTGGGATGCTGGAGCAAGGGAAAGATATACCCCTTTTGGTGTAAAGGATGTTGTATGTCCGATGCCTCTTTCATAGAACCGTACCTTTTCATCTGCCTGACCGTCATTCCGGATGAAATACAGAGGTAGTTTACCATAGTTCTCCTCTGCCTTTGCCTTCACGGCTTCATCCACTCCTTTTGAAGTTGCAGTATCATTATATCTTCCTGATTGATCTGATACCGGCTTTTCTGACTGCACCGGTTGACCATATGCAGTCATATATTTGTTTGGCACACCGGATAAAAGAAACAACATGGACATCAACCAGCTACTATATATCCTCACCTGCCTGTTCATTTCCAACCCCTCCTCTTTAAAGCCATAGTACAAGAGATGTGGAACCCCTGTTCCAAACATCCTGATACTTCCATGAGGCTAACTTTCTCCTGATTATTCAAAATACGGTGCAAGACAGAGGTAGGGACGAACCTCATATGCATCAAGCTATGAATAGTGTTCCATAAAAAAGGAGGTGTCCCTTTGGAAAAAGAATAGCGTGTATCTCTGTTCCCCTCTAATCCCATTTAAAAAATGGGGGAACAAAGGATTTCCCCATTCTCTAAAGGAAGACCTCCTTTTTTCCTCTTTTTTTAAAGGGGGACTAAGGAGGATTATGAGTGGTTCGTTATTCTTCACCGTTTACACATTTTAGCTTGATGCATATGGAGACGAACCTTGTGTTCCCCTGCCCTTTGTACAAATTTAAATTGTGCAAATTCAAAACCTGTGCATTTTTCTACGACCAGGGCGAACACAAGGTTCGCCCCTACTATAATCTAACTGTATTTTGAGTAACTATAGATACCTTTATGAGAATTATGGTATATCCTGGTTTCCTGTTTCTGTAAGGCAAACTTTTACAGGCTGTCCGAGAATGCAATTACCACCTGCAATATATGCTATATGTTGCGTCTATTGCAATAGTTAATCAATATATAGTACGGATTTGATCCGTAAAAACAATTCTCGGACAGCCTGTTTAGGTTTGCCTTCTGCAAGGCTGAAGCCTTGCCCTACATTGACTCCGTTTTTTTATTATGATTCACGTAACTTCTGAAAACAAAAAAAGCCTTACTGCCAAAATATTCAAGAAGAATATCTTCGGTAGTAAGGCTATCTTGTTTCTGTCGTGTTAATTATAAGTGTAAGCGTCTGTTATGTATACAGACACTATTCACGAACACTATCCACTGATACAAGACCCTTTCCTTTGCGTCCCCTCATCGCTGAAGGTTTGCCTTTATCGCAATGCCTGTATAATACAGCAACAAAAACGATACTTTGTGAAACGTAAAACGTTTTTACATTATACTCAAAAGGGAATTGCTTTTCAAGAAGAATACATAAGGCTTGCCTGAGAATAGATATTTTATAGTACCTCTGTATGAGACCGGGCATACCGCCTTCAACCCCGAAGGGATGACATCTCAACGCAGATATTCCATGTCACCCCTTCGGGGTTGAAGGGCTTTTTTCTGATTTTTGCTATAATCATGACATCCCTACGGGATTAAGTAGGAAAACTAAAATAGAGATGCAACATCTGCGTCTCTACCATTGCAACATCGTGTATCTCTGTGTTTAACATTGAGAAATTTCAATTCCGTAGGGCAACCCTCCAGGGTTGCCTGGCAAGGCTTTACAGGCTGTCCGAGAATTCAATCGATGCACAAATGTCATACTAAATATTGTTGTCGTGCTAATATTTTATCAGCATATAGTATAGGCTTGGCCGTGTGAAAGCATTCTCGGACAGCCTGTAAAGCCTTGCCCTACGGCGATATCGTTTTTTCATGAGTGTTGCCCAAAGGTAGTTTAATGTATCTTATTACAATCAGGTAGTATGGTTATTTTCTTTCTTTAAGACTAAAGCGATGCTGATAATATTTGCATGTTCATCAAATATCTTTGTCATTCTAACGTTTACATGCGAAGCGTTTTGAATGCCCGGAGGCAATATTTGAAAATCAGTTATTTTTTCTCCTGAACTCATGACCGTATCAAGAGGTATCGACAAGTTCTTATTGGATAAATATGCTGCAAGGTCCTTGTCTTTCATATCCGTCTCATGGATATTCAAAAGCTCTTGAGCCTTTGGGTTGATATTCTTAATTTTCCACTGTTTGTCTGCAACGATTACCCCGTCTGTCAGATTGGATAGAATGGAGTCCAATACCGGCATTTCATCACGTGGAGAAGTTATATGTCTCATCCGTAACAGCGACTTTACTCTGGCAAGTAATTCTGCTTTGTTGAACGGTTTGCTGATAAAATCGTCAGCTCCTGCCTCAATCCCTTGTATCCTATCATCCGTTTCATGCAGGGCTGTAATCATTACGATCGGTATATTTTTTGTCTTCCTGTCTTCACGCAATTTATGGCATACCTCATATCCTGTGAGCTTTGGCATCATAACATCCAGCAGTATTAAGTCCGGATTTTCCGTTTTTGCTTTTTCTAATGCCTCTTCGCCGTCATATGCCTCGATCACATCATATTCGAACGCAGTCAAAATTACCCGTAATAACTTCACATTTTGTTTAATGTCATCTGCTACTAATATCTTAGGCTTATTCATGTCTTTCTCAGCTCTTTTTTATATATTTTTCAACCGTGAGCGGCAATTCTTGTGTATTGATGGGTTTACTAATATAAGCATCGCAGCCACAGCTTAAGATTTTTTTCTCATCTCCCTTCATAGCATAAGCAGTTACGGCAACAATCGGGATATCTTTTGTGGTTATATCTGCTTTGATTTGTTTCACAAGGGTAATACCATCGATTCCCGGAAGTTGGATATCCATGAGAATGATATCCGGCTTTTGATTTTTTAATATACTCAATGCTTCTTCACCTGTAGTTGCTTCGATCACATTATATCCTTTTGCTTTGAGTATTACCCGCATCAGTTTTCTGTTTTTTTCGTTATCTTCAACAACCATTACATTTTTATCGGACATATGCTTTTCCTTTAATGAAAGAGAATCAAGGATCATTCTTTTTGGAGTGTGATTGTTCTATCTTCTTAACTGCCGAAAGAAGGTCTTCCTTGGTATGGTTCCCCTTTTGCACAATGGCTAAAATATTACCATTTAATATATTTTTATCTTCCGGCGTGACGTCTTTTGCAGAACAAATAATAATAGGAATTCCCCTGGCCGTTGGATGAGTCCTTAATTTCTCAACTACATCAAAACCGCTGATATCAGGCATTATTAAGTCGAGGATAATAAGATCCGGGTTACTATTTATTGCGAGATTGATTCCTGCATTACCGCTATATGCCTTAATTACATCGAAGCCTGCATCTTCGAGAAGGGTACTCAGGTATTTAACCGCCTTTTCATCATCATCTACAACTAATATTTTCATGGGTCTATCCTTGTCCTTTTCAGCCGACAGGCAGGCATGTACCGTATGAAGGAGTCTTTTCCTATCAATAGGTTTTATTAAATATTCAGCGGCACCAAGACTATATCCCAGTTCTTTGTTATCTACAATCGATACGATAATTACCGGAATATGCGCCGTATCCTGAGAATTTTTTAACTGGGAAAGAACATCCCATCCATCTATTTTTGGTAACATAACATCGAGGGTAATTAAAAACGGACGGCACTCTTTCACCTTCTTGATAGCATCTTCACCGTCGACAGCAACGATTACCCGGTAGCCTGCATTTTCCAAATGCATGGTAAGAAGGTCTGCGGCCATACGGTCATCTTCCACGACTAAAATCGTCTTTACCGATTTTTTCCTGGGTTGCTCTCCATGCCGTGGTTTTACCTCAGTCTCTTTTGGTTTGGGTAGTTTGTGTTGCGCTTTCAGGGGTAATGAGAAATAAAACGTACTTCCCTTTCCGTATTCGCTTTCGAACCAGATATTTCCTCCATGCATGTCTATAATTCTTTTGGTTAAGGCTAACCCTAATCCGGTTCCCTCATATTTTCGCGAAAAAGAGCTGTCTGCCTGCCAGAATTCTTTAAACACTTTTTCCTTCTCTTCAGGTCTCATTCCAATTCCTGTGTCGGTCACTGAAACCTGTAACTTGTTGTCTACTATGCGAACATTTGTCGTTATACAGCCATTGTGTGATGTAAACTTTATAGCATTCGATAAGAGGTTATACAAGATTTGTTTAAATTTTACCCGATCCGCTTCTATAGCATTTACCTCCGGCTGTATGATAGCCTTCATCTGAAGTTTCTTTTTACCCGCGAGTCCTTTTAAGATCGTATCTACATCACTAATTGCCTCGGGTATCAGGAAAACCTCGTACTGGAGTACCATTTTACCTGCCTCGATCTTGGACAGATCCAGTATGTCATTAATCATTTGCAAGAGATGTTGGCCGCTGCTATGGATATCTTTGATGAATTCTGTCTGTTCTTCATTGAGTTCTCCAACTATCTTATCCCGCAGTACCTCTGCAAAACCGATTATGGCATTCAGGGGGGTGCGGAGTTCATGAGACATATTAGCCAGAAACTCTGATTTTAGTTTGTTAGCGCGTTCCAATTCTACATTGGCTTTTTGCAAATGGGCTGTCTTTTCGGCAATCCTTTGTTCCAGCATTGCGTAGGAGGATTGCAGCTTGGTGGACATGTCATTAAACGCCATGGCGAGTTGTCCAACTTCGTCTTTGGATGATATATCTACCTGTGCTGAGGGATTGCCTGTTTTTGTAATAAAAGTAACCGTTGATGTTAACCTCTCAATCGGTTCCATGAATTTTTTCGTCGTCAGAAAGATAATAGCAACGATCAATAAGACACTGGTAGATGCAATAGTAATAAAAAAGACAAGCTCAGCTGCAAAACGTTGCTCGGCAATTTCCTTCGGAACAATGACACTAATTGCTCCCCTTATTTCTCCGACTTTATAATCATACCCTGTATCATAATTTTCTTGTATAAACTCCGGCGCTTGTTCTTTTGGTCCATGGCAAAGCAAACATTCCTCTTTTACCGGTAAGGCATACACGTAACGTTCAACACTTTTCCCATCCATGACATCATCTGCCCAGTATTCTAAAAGACGGGGATTATCCTCCATTTCCCGGAGGATCTTCTCCTCAAAGGTGTCTGGTCTATTTTCTTTCTTTCGGAACCTCAGGCTTGTTTGTTTAATAAGATAACCTGTTCTTTCGGCAAATTTCTTGCTAATGGCATTAGCCGCAACAGCAGGAATGAAATGTTTTGTTTGTTCATCGATTTCGACTTCCGACATCTTCAAAGCGGAAGCAAGATAATTCCTGGTAACTTCCAATTCAACAGCAAGCATCTTGGCCCTTTCCCGGAATTCATTAATAAATTCACGATGCGTCCGTTTGTAAATGAGAAAAGCAATTGCGCCGTTCAACATAACGAGCAATACGGCCAGGAGGATAACAAGTTTGTGTCTGATCTTCATGATTCTTTTTTTACGGTAATTGCTCCTAAAGGGCAGCATTTTTCAAAATCTGGTTTAACATCCCACGTCGTTGCTTTTTCAGCAATAACCTTTGCCTTATCATCAATGATATCCATAGCGCCCTGAGAGTTCAGAACGCAGATTCCACATCCTACACATTGCTTTTGGTCTACACTCACAACGAGGGATTCATTCTCTTTTTTTATATTTGCCTGATCAAGGTAGTGGACGTCTTTTTGATCAGGAACGATAGCGGAGTGCGTCTGGGAATATTTTTTTATCTGCTGCCGGCCTGCTCTGTCACGGCGGAATATGGATCGCCCGCATTGTTCGCAGGTATGCAGTTCCTGTAATTTTTCCAGATAGTCCATCACGGTTTGAACCACCGTGGCATGGCTCCACGTCAGAGGCGAGACCGAGACGGGTGCGCCGGTAAATGGATTTATTTGCTCTGCCAGCACACCGGAGGGCAAAGCACGGGATACTGCCCAGCGTAAGTAGTTTGTTACCTTTTCAAGCTCTTCTAAAGATTTCGCTGTGGCTATATAGTACTGTGCCATCCACATGGTGCAGATTATCCACGGGTTTCCCGGAATTCCACTGTCGTTGGCAACACGCTGATAGGGATCTTGTTCATATCGGGCAATTCCTCCTATTTTCGTCTTCACCCATAAGGTCTCTTCGATTGCTTTCATGGTATTTTGCACCTTGATATCATCCGGATCATAGACTCCAAAGGCGAACATCCCATACAGACTGGCATCAATGGTTGCATCGATTTCATATCCACCTTCTTTTTTAGGATAAATCATTCGTAAAAACCTTTTATGTTGCTCGCTATAGAGATGTTGATCTATTGCTGCTTTAATTTGCGCTGCTGCCTGACGGTATATTCTAGATTTCCTGGTATGATAAAATATATCAGAAAGGTTGGCTGCAGCCATCAGACCACCATATACCGTAGCAGCAGTAAATGATAATATACCGCGTCTCTCTTCCCATAAATCATAAGAAGGAAGAGGCAATCCTGTTTGTTCATCCCGGTAACTTACCAGAAAATCTGCCGCCTTTTCGATCAATGAGTGATACAGAGGACGGATTACGTCAATACCCCGGTACATATCATAATATTGCCAGATTACCCAGAGAACCAATGCTGTTTCGTCTTCCTGGATTGGGACATGAATTTCTTCCCCTTTTACCCACGGATGCCAGGAACTGCCAAAGGAACCATCGGGATTGTATTTATGCAATAAAAATCCATTTTCAATCAAAATACTTGCACAGAAATTGTAAGGGGTAATTACGTGAGCGCAAAAATCAAAAAACTTCCGGCACAGCGTCGTATAGCCTGCCTTCAGCATTGCATAGGTCACCAATGCGCCATCACGGGGCCACATGTAACTATAGGTATCTTTTGCGTACTGTCTGATGTCAGAGTCATTTGCGGCAATAATAGCGCCCCCGTTATCGATCTGCGTTGCCACAATAAGCAAACTTCTCTTGAAAAGGTCTACGATATCCTGTGGTAAGTTCCCAAAATTAAATTCCTCTTTATTCACCCAGTGGCGCCAGTAGCTTGCTGTTCTATCGATAATTTTTTGGGGTTTTTCACTCAAAAGAATATCATTCAGGTCTTCCACCTCATGGTACGTATTGCCAACAGCAATCCAATAGTACGCAACAGATTCCTTGTGAGGAGGAATTTCCATTGAAACGCCTATAGTCGAGTCTACAGAGCCTTGTGCGATAGGATTTCCACCCAGGATTCCATCTTCTGCGTCTCTCCATGTCCCTTCTGCCCCATGATGCCTCTTAATTCCAATGGCATGTTCACGCACGCCCCAAACATCTCCTGCAGAACAGTTTATTAAGAAGTATCGTGGGCCTTTATAATGAATGAGACAATTGAGTTTCGCATCATAAAATACGGTGTCGCCGACCTCGTTCTCCATGACACTCAGGTCTTGATGAAAAAACAGACGGACCTCTCTTCTCTCATCTCTCAGATTTCTTACCGTTACCTTGCGCATATAGATATTCTTTTCAAAATCCACAACATCATTACAAACTAATTGAAGACCCAGCTTTTCATGAAAAGCCCGCACAGAAGTTACCAGAGTCTCTTTTACATATCCCAATGCGAGTCCCCAGTCATGCGCATTTACCCATGAAAATCCTTCCCGGGTCCATACACCAAATCGGCTTGGGTTTCCCATGACATGATTCTCCTTTCCTACATGCGGGTAATAGAGATCGCGAATGGTGTAATCTGCATCAAAGGTAACCAGCAATGAACCATTACCAACAGGAATATCTCGGGGCACTCTTGTTTTTCCTTATAAAGAAAGTTTTTTATGGTATGTTTATTTTTTACCGGTTTCAGAAAAATACGTTTTTACATTTTCCAGGGATATCTTTATCATTGCTACAGATTACGTAGTGGCAAGGCGCGCCTTGCCACTACACGTCGCTAAAGTCCCCGAAGGCTTAGTTTAAAATGTATAGGAATTTCAATTCTGTAGGGCAGCCCTTTAGGGTTGCTATCCCTGTGCACATATTTAGGCGGGTCAGCAAGGCTAAAGCCTCGCCCTGCATCGACCCTGTTTTTTCATGAGTCGCTGCTAAAGGCAGCTTAATTTAATAATGTCCGGTTTCATCCTTTAAATACTATAAATACCTGTAATACAAAACTATGGCTGATTATCCCTTGATGACACATAACGGCTTTAGCTGAGCAACCTTTCTGCTAATGCCGGCATGTTCTACAACATTCACGACTTCGGTAACATCCTTGTAAGCCTCTGATAGTTCTTCGTCCAGAGTCGCACGGCTGTCGGCGCGCACAAGAATTCCTTTTTCTTTCAATTCCTGTGCGATACTCCTGCCTTTTGCTGTCTTTATTGCCTGATTTCTGCTCATTACCCTTCCTGCGCCATGACAGGTGCTACCAAAGGTGTCTGTATAGGCATTCTCAGTGCCCACCAGTACATAGGAATAACGACCCATATCTCCCGGTATCAAAACGGGCTGGCCGGTTATCGCATATGCATCCGGAATATCAGGATGATGCGGGGGAAATGCCCGGGTTGCCCCTTTCCGGTGCACACACACTCGTTTCTTTTGGCCGTCTACCATGTGTTCTTCAAACTTGGCAATATTGTGACACACATCGTAAAGCAAAGATATTTGAGCATCTTTAGGACTTATGTTTAATGTTCTTTCAAAGGATTCCCTCACCCAGTGGGTAATCATCTGCCGGTTGGCAAAGGCGTAATTGGCAGCACAGGCCATTGCTGAAAGATACTCCTGCCCTTGCGGTGATTTAACGGGAGCGCAGCAAAGCTGGCGGTCAGGCAGTTCTATATGATATTCCCTCGACGCATCAATCATGACCCGTATAAAATCATCGCATATCTGATAACCCAATCCCCTTGAGCCTGTGTGTATCACTA
Organism: Candidatus Jettenia ecosi; assembly: GCA_005524015.1. Classification (GTDB taxonomy): domain Bacteria; phylum Planctomycetota; class Brocadiia; order Brocadiales; family Brocadiaceae; genus Jettenia; species Jettenia ecosi. The sequence goes on along the minus strand of SULG01000006.1, from coordinate 13,165 downwards.
TGGTAACCCTGTCTTTTTCAAGTCCTAATACATGGGCAATCTTCTCGTTATATATTTCTGATACATAGCCAACTTCAACGAAATGATTTCCGGAGCCAAGGGTGCCCAACTGCGCCCGGCCGCGTTCCAGGGCGCGATTTGAAACAAACTCAGGGTTTGCTCCTGCAATGCATCCGTTTTCCTCAATATAAGCTAAGTCTTCTTTTGCGCCGTAACCCTGGGAAATCGCCCATCGGGCGCCATTTTTGAGCACATTTTTTTCTTCCTGCAGAGAAAGTTTTATATCCTTGCGATGCGACCCCACACCCGATGGAATATTGATAAATAACGCATTCACCAGTGCTTCCAGTTTGTTGATAATCTCTATGCGATACAGACCTGTCTTCAGTAACCGTACACCGCAGTTAATATCATATCCTACACCGCCGGGAGAGACAACGCCCGTATCTATATCGAATGCAGCCACGCCTCCAATGGGAAATCCATATCCCCAATGAATATCCGGCATTGCCAGTGAATGCAGCAGTATTCCGGGAAGATGGGAAACATTTATTACTTGCTGCAAACTCTCATCTTTCTGGATTTCCTCCAGCATGTTTTCGTCAGCATATACAATCCCATCTACCTGCATCTTGCCTTCTTTTGGTATACGCCACCGGTAAGAATCTATCTTCTCAATCTTGTATTTCATATCTTCCATAAAAACACGTTATCCTTGAAAAAAGCATATTATAAGTCAAAAATAACCCGTGCTTTCCATTGATGATCTTTTTGGGTTATTGACAGACCATGATAGGTAACGGCCTTGATTTCCGTATTAATTACATGTTTATTCCCGATAAACGACTCTCCGTGTATCGTTGCCTGCAATTGATTATCTCTCATATCCGTGATACAAAAATCTTTAAACAACAGGGTTTTTACATCATGCAGGTATAGCAATTCCGTGAGCCAATTGACGAGTAATTGTTCTCTGTCTATTCCGGAGACTTCCAGGTTATATTCAATGGTATTATCTACCCTGGATAAGTCGGTGATGATATCAAACATCGCAAATGCTGCATGCGTGAACAGTTCCCGTAACGTGGATCCAAAGACATCCATTCCAAGATCTGCAGTGTGGTCTATCAAAATATATTTAAGCATTTTTTTAGTTTACGGCATAACAAAATCATGTTCAGGATGTCTGATAGTAAGCACCGGGCATGGGGCTTTGCGTACCACTTTTTCTGCCACGCTACCCATAATTGCATGAGATATGCCTGTCCGGCCATGCGTGCCAAGCACGATCAGGTCAATCATATATTCCCTTGATGCTTTAATAATTTCCATAAACGGGACTCCCTGTACAACAATAGCCTCAATTGCTATCCTGCCTTTTGTATCCTCTTTTACGCACTTGAGCAATTGATCCTTTAGCTTATCAAAGGTATCTTTATCGAAAACATCAACGCTATATAATTCCGGTTCATTCATATCATAGACACGGATATCGAGCACATGTATCAGGTAAAGCTTTGCCCCGTATTTTTCGGCAAATTCAATAGCGTAACTGAGCGCTTTTTCTGAATAGATTGAGTAATCTATTGGACAAAGGATATTTTTTATCTGTATCATTCATCTCCCTCCATTTCTTACTTCGGAATCAGTACAGTGCCTATTGCATCATCAACCTTTTGCATGTAAACACATCGTATTTTATCGCGTATTTCCTTATCGATTTCTTCAAAATCTTCCTTATTCTTTAAGGGGAGCACAATCACCGTAACCCCTGCCCTTATTGCTGCGAGTACCTTTTCCTTTACTCCGCCCACCGGTAAAACAGTCCCTGTCAGGGTAATTTCTCCTGTGAGCGCTACTTCTCTCCTTACATATCTGCCGGTAAGAAGCGAGATAAGCGCCATGCATATGGTGATACCGGCAGAAGGGCCGTCTTTCGGTATGGCGCCAGCGGGGATATGGATGTGGATTTCAGAATTATCGTAGAAATTCTCATCAATACCAATTCGTTTTGCATTACTCCGCACATAACTGAGTGCAGCGATAGCTGATTCCTGCATGACATCACCCAGTTGTCCGGTAAGGGTCAATTCTTTTCCTCCCTTCATTCGGGATGCCTCTACGAAAATAATATCCCCGCCTGTTTCTGTCCAGGCCAGGCCAGTAACGACCCCGACCCTGTCTTCTTCATCCGTAACCTGATAGAAAAACTTCCTTGGTCCGAGGAATTTTTCTGCGCTTTCCGGAGTTACTTCCTTGGTGATCTGTTCTCCGGCAGCGATCTCTTTGGCAACTTTCCGGCAGATTGAGGCAATTTCCCGTTCAAGATTTCTCAGTCCTGCTTCCCTCGTATACTCACGGATAATCTTACAAATGGCCTGGTCTTTGAATACGATGGGATGATTTTCTAATCCGTTTTCTTTCACTTGCTTTGGAATAAGGAATTGTTGCGCTATTTTTAACTTCTCTTCCTCGCTGTATCCGGGCAGATAGATAACTTCCATCCTGTCTCTTAATGCAGTATGAACCGTGTCAAGAATATTGGCTGTCGTGATAAACAATACACGGGAGAGATCAAAAGAAACATCCAGGTAGTGATCTACAAAATTAGAGTTTTGTTCAGGATCCAATACCTCCAATAAAGCGGAAGCAGGATCTCCCCTGAAATCTGCGCCAACCTTATCAATCTCATCAAGCATAAATACGGGATTGCTGTATCCTGCACGGCAGATTTCCTGCATGATCCTTCCGGGAAGCGCGCCCACATAGGTACGCCTGTGCCCCCGGATCTCAGCTTCATCACGGATGCCTCCCAAAGATATCCTGACAAACTTCCGGCCAAGGGCGCGCGCAATCGATTTCCCGAGCGATGTCTTTCCTGTTCCCGGAGGGCCACAAAAACAGAGGATGGGACCTTTGAGTTTTTCCTTTAATTTATGTACCGCCAGGAATTCCAGAATGCGTTCTTTTACCTTTTCAAGGCCATAATGGTCTTCATTGAGAATTTTTGCTGCCTGAAGGATGTCCAGATTATCAATGGTCTTTTTGTTCCAGGGAATAGTAATGAGATAATCCAGGTATGTTCGGGAAACCGGATACTCAGCCGATGCAGGATGAATATCCCTTAATCTTTCCAATTCCTTAACGGCCACTTCTTCTACCTCCTTGGGCATCTTTGCCTCTTTGATTTTTTCCTCGAATTTATTGATTTCTTCCCTGCGGGGGTCTTCCTGTCCTAACTCCTTTTGGATAGCCTTGAGCTGCTCCCTTAAGAAGTATTCCCGCTCTATCTTTGACATTTCTTTGGCAACTTCTTCGTCAATCTTTCCCCGAACTCCTTTAAGATGTATTTCCTTGTTCAGGTAATGGAATACGATCCTCAGCCGTTTCCGGGGGTCGGTCATCTCCAGCAGTTTTTGCTTTTCGTCAACGGGCAATTCCAGGTAGATGGCTACCAGGTCTGCCAATACAGAGGGATTATGGATATCATCGATTTTGGAAATAATATCTTTCGGTAAGGTTTTTCCCAGCATGGCGCTCAGTTTAAAAAGCGTTTTTATACTCTGTATGAGCACATCGACCGTTTCAGATCTCTCAGTAAATTCACGAATCTCTTCCACACGTGCCCTGTAATACGGCTCTGTTTGTATATACTCGATAACCTTAATCCGTACCATGCCTTCTATAAGGGTAGTGACACTATCCGGCCCAGACTCTAATACCCGAACAACCTTTGCGGCTGTTCCCATATCATAAAGGTCATTGGGCTTTGGCACATTACCATGGTACCTTAGTGTTATAAAACCAATAAGCTCATTTTTAGAAAGGGATTCGTTTACGGTCTTTACTAATTCTTCTCCGGTTAAGGACAGGGGAAGAACCAAATGCGGGAAGAGTACGTCGCCTTTCAGAGGGATGATAGTAAGAATTTCCGGAAGCGTGATATCCCCCCGTTTATTAAAAGAAAATGTTGCTTTTTCCATAGAGTAATCGCAGGCGCTCAAAATACTGTTGGATCATAGTAGTGACGAACCCCGGGTGCTTCCACCCTTTGTGCAAATCCTAAAACCCCTCCACTTTTCCCTAACCGGGCCGAACACAAGGTTCTCCCCTCTCTGCATCAAGCTAAGAATAGTGTTCCATGAAAAAGGAGGTATCCCCCTGGAAAAAGAGCAATGTGTGTCCATGTTCCCCTCTAATCTCCCCTAAGAAAACTTATCCTTTTTTTAAAGGGGGATTATGGGTGGCTTGTTATTCCTCACCGTTTGCACATTTTAGCCTGATGCATATGAGGTTCTCCCCTACCCCGATTTGTGCCTTCTTTTGAGTAATTACGAGTTCTTTTAAGCGCTTCTTTTCGTTCTTTTCGCAGTATAGAGTGCATTGATTGCCTGCTCAATTAAATCGGTAATATTCTTTGTCTTCGTGGTAACAGTGCTCATTCCTACGGTTACGGTAAAAGGAATGGTGATATTTTTCTCTTCATCTTTTATAAGGCATTTCTCAATCTCTTTCACGAGTGAAACAGACACGCTATCTAATTCCTCCTCAGTAACCTCCGGCAAAAGAATCAAAAATTCATCGTCTCCAAACCGGGAAACTACATCAGAAGAACTAAGATTTTTCTGGAGACATTTGGCGATATCAGTAAGGATACGATTTCCAAGAAAATATCCGTATCTGGTATTAATACATTCAAGATGATCGATGTCTATGAGAAGGCATGATAAGGGTTTATTTTGTGCTCGTGCGCGATTAAACTCATTTTGTAAGATTACGAGTGAATATCGTTTGTTATAAGCGTTCGTTAAGCTATCCCGTACGGCATGGTGATTAACCATATCGTTTAATTGATGTATTCTGGTATTTAACATTTGCAAATTCTTATCATGTGTTTTTCTTTCATCAATATTAATCAAAATGCCATGATAATGAGTTATATTGCCCCATTCATTTTTCATCGTGTTCAGGTAATCGGAAACCCATACGTAGGTTCCATCTTTTTTTAATAAGCGATACTCTACAGTCGCCTCACCTCCCTTCTGTAACAGGTGTATCTGCTTTGATACCTTTTCTTTATCATCGGGATGTACCTGATTGAGCAGGAAGTTTCGTGTTTTATAAATTTCATCCGGCTTATATCCTATAAATTTTTCTATCCCATTACTGATATATTTTACAGAACCATTGAACATGGAGACGTATACTACTTCGGGAACAACATTCATAATCTCATGCAATAAGCTTTCAGAAACGATATCCGGTTTTTCCTCGATTGGTGGGTTCTGTTCCTCATTTTTCGTGAGGAACTGTAACGTGCAGAAAAAAGCAAGGACCGCCAGACCGAAGGTAATTCCCTCCAATTTAAAAATACTTACTATAGCACAATTCAGAGCAACAATAACACCAAGAACACAATATTTATATTTATTGATATATACCTTAACCATCGTTCTGTTTCCCATTGGATTTGTGTAGTTCCTCTAAGAGTTTTTTTAACTCCTCCCCCTCAATAACCTCTTGTTCCATAAGTTTTTTTGCCATACCCTGCAATATTTCCTTTTTTCCTGTCAAGAGGTCCTTTACACGATGAAACGAATCGTCAATAATTTTCTTAATTTCCAAATCTATTTCCCGTGCTGTTTCTTCGCTATACTCTTTACTAGAAGTAAATCCTCCATTGAGAAAGAGCGGCCTGTTGCCCTGCTCAAACGTTATCAAACCCATCTTATCACTCATTCCATACTCCTTAACCATTAATTTGGCAATATCGGTAGCTTTGACCAAATCATTTTGAGCGCCGGTTGATATTTCATGAAAGATAATTTCTTCTGCAACCCTTCCGCCAAGCAAGATAGCTATGCGGTCAAGGAGTTCTGCCCTTGTCATCAAATACCGGTCTTCTGTAGGTTTTTGTATAGTATACCCGAGAGCGCCAATACCGCGGGGAATCATCGATATCTTCCGAACGGGGTCTGCATGCGGTACAGAGCATGCAACCAATGCATGTCCTGATTCATGGTGGGCAACGATCTCTTTCTCTTTTGTGTTCATCAGTCGCTTCTTTTTTTCAAGACCTGTCATGATACGGTCAATTGCCTCCTCAAATTCTGGCATACCAACAGCATTCTTATTTCTTCTTGCTGCAAGCAGGGCTGCCTCGTTAACGAGGTTGGCAAGGTCTGCACCAACGAATCCCGGTGTCATGGCTGCAACGGAATGCAGATTAATATCTTTTTCGAGTTTTACCTCTTTCGCATGCACCTTTAGTATTGCTTCCCGACCATGCAGGTCAGGACGGTCAACAACTACCTGGCGATCAAACCTGCCAGGCCTCAGGAGGGCGCTATCCAGCATTTCCGGACGATTGGTAGAGCCCATAATAATCACACCTTTGTTTGAGTCAAATCCGTCCATTTCTACCAGCAATTGATTTAACGTCTGCTCCCGTTCATCGTGTCCGCCCATGGGATTTGTTCCCCGTGATTTGCCCAGGGCATCAAGCTCGTCAATAAAGATAATACAAGGGGCTTTCTGATCTGCCTGGCTAAATAAATCCCGCACCCGGGCAGCGCCAACACCGACAAACATTTCTACAAACTCTGAACCACTCATATTAAAAAACGGCACGCCGGCTTCGCCTGCAACAGCCTTTGCAAGCAGGGTTTTTCCTGTTCCCGGAGCGCCGACTAACAAAACTCCTTTGGGAATCTTTCCGCCTAATGCGCGAAATTTATCCGGGGTCTTCAGGAATTCTATAATCTCTTGCAGCTCTTCTTTGGCCTCATCAATTCCTGCCACATCATCAAAGGTTACGTTCAGATCTTCCTGCACATAGAGACGGCCTTTGCTCTTTCCGAAGGTCATGATACTGCCGGCAGGTCCGTAGCGTTTAAAGATAAAACGCCAGATCACAAATAAGATTAATAAGGGCAGTACCCAGGAAAAGAAGAATGTTTTAAACCAGGGACTCTCATAATGCCCGGCGTATTTAACACCCATGAGTTCAAGGTCTCTGACGAGATCCGGATCTTCCACACGGGCGGTAATAAAGACCGCATTTTTCGTTGTTCCACGCTCTGCCTCCCGCAATTTACCACGAATCATAGCATGGTTGATGTAACATTCCAGGACATTGCCCTCTTTTACCAGCTTTTTAAAATCGCTATAGGTAATATTCCTTACCCCGGGGTTCATTAAGTACATTTGCAGTAAAATGAAAAATCCAAAGGCAATGATAATATGCCATATGGAAAATTTCTTAGGCATTTCAAATTTTATTTTTTTGAAATCTTTGAACATATATGCTCCTTAGATTGAAACTACACCGCTTAAATATTCGGTAAACTCAACTGTTTGTAAATAGTGTTAAAATCAATTTCACGTTCTACCACCTCGGCAGCACGTTGTATCTTAGACTTAAAGTGTAAACTAATATATCCCGACAGGTTTTCGCACGTTTCAACAGCAGTTGCCGTATCTGATTGAACTACAATGACAGGAATACCGGCTTCCTGGGCGCGACCTAAAATAGAAGCGTGTGGATAGAGCCCGCCGGTGAGGATTAAGCACTTTGTAGGCGTCTCGATTGCCGCTAAATGTATGTCACTACGGTCACCCCCGGTAATGACAGCCTTATTTGAAAACCTTCGGAAATAACTCAAGGCGCTTTCGACATTCATTGCCCCTATCATGAAATGTTCAATTAATTCTTCCATTTTATCCTCACAGCAAAGAATTTTTCCGTTAAGAGCACGAACCACTTCCCTGATTGGCACCGCCCCGAGGACCGGATCTTTTTGAATACACCCTAGTGTTGTAATACCGTTAGCTTTCAGAAATGGAACAAGGATTTCCCGGACAAAAGCTAATTTTCCGGAAGGAATAAGATTAAACACTACTCCGAGCAATTGATCTCCCAGTACTTTGGACGCATAAAGAAATCCATCGAGCATATCGATATGAGCCTGATATTTATCTACAAAAATTACCTTTGCGCCAGATTCTTTGATAAAATCCAATTCTGAAAAACGCAGGCATGTGCCACCGGAAAGCCTGCCCAAACCTCTGGTAATCATGATATCCTTTCCAAGAGAAGACCGCCGAAAAGCTTCCATTGTCTTTTGGCGAATGGATAATTCTTCACCCTTCATCAGTCGTCGTATGAGATCATCTGTTACCACAACAGGACAAATTGACTGGAGCGGTTCGTTTACATCCAGCGCTTTCGACAGAAAGACAGCATCCTCATCAGTAAACACGTCATCAACGATAACCGGTGAAAACCCAACGGGTTTAAAATATCCAACCCGGTATCCGTCTTTTTTAAATTTCAGGCCTAAACCAAGACAGATAAGATTCTTTCCGGAAAAAGCTGAAAGAGAAGCAATAAATATGGGTATCATGATAACCCCCTTAGGAATAAATATACAGATATTATCAACATGTACACGAGACCAATCTCCTTATGATATCGAAATGCGCGCATCTATGGCTATCGCTCCATTACCCTCAGGGAATACAACCAGGGGATTTATATCCATCTCCACGATCTCAGGAAAATCTGTTACCATGCGCGAAAGCCTTATAATACTATCCACAATGGCAGGTATATCAGCAGGTTTCTCGCCCCGTACACCTTTTAAAAGAGGAAAAGACCGGATCTCATGGACCATCTCTTTTGCCTCATCTGATCCAATCGGCGCTACCCGGAAGGTAACATCCTTGAGCACCTCTATATAAATACCACCGAGACCGAACATGAGGAGCGGGCCAAATTGCGGGTCACGCGACATCCCAAGAATAACCTCTTTGCCGCCTGTGACCATTTGCTGCACCAGGACGCCTTTTATCTCAGCATCCGGCATAAGACGGCGCGCCTTTTGAGTAATATCGCGAAAATATTTTCTCACTTCTGACGGATCCTGCACTCCTATTACCACTCCTCCAAAATCTGATTTATGCAGGATATCGGGAGAAGAAATTTTGATAACAACGGGGTATCCGATTTCCTCCGCAGCTTTCACAGCCTCTATTTCTGAAGTGGCGAGAATACTCTTTGGAATCCTGAAACCGTAGGTCGAGATTACCTCTTTTACTTCTTCTTCATTTAAATGTGGATGCCCTGCCTGTCTGAGTTTCTTTATAAGAGATGACACATTCTCCTTTTGGATCTGAATTTCCTCAATTTTTGGCAATGGTTTTTTCTGCCACAAGGTATAGTGGTACATAGCTTCGATAGCTGATACTGCACGTTCAGGAAATACATAATTTGGTATCTTTTTTTGAGCCAGGATCTTAAAAGCGCTTTCGATTCTTTTACCACCCATAAAGGAAGTTACTATCGTTTTATCGGTACGGTGCGAGATTTCGCCAATCACCTCCGCAGTTTTTTCTATTTCCGTCATGGTTTGAGGCGTAAGAATAACCAGGATCACATCTACATTCGTGTCTTTTACCACTTCCTCAATAACAAATTTGTATCGGTCTGCCTTTGCATCTCCCAGCACATCTATTGGATTATATACATTTGCCATCTCCGGCAAGAAAGAACGAAGGGTTTCAATGGTATTCCTGGAAAATGCTGCCATTTTTATTTTTGAACGTTCCACCGCATCGGCAGTAATAATTCCGGGACCGCCTGCATTGGTGATTAATGCTATGCGCGGCCCTTTTGGCAGATGCTGATAACTAAATATTCTGGCATAATCAAAAAGTTCTTCAATGGTATTTGCCCGTAAAACGCCGGATTGTTTAAATGCCGCATCAAAGGCTCTTTCAGAGCCAGCTAATGTCCCTGTATGCGATGAAGCAGCCTTTGCGCCTGCTGTGGTACCCCCTGATTTTATGATAATCATGGGTTTCTTTTTGGTTGCTTTTTGGGCAGAGGCGATAAATACGGTTCCGTTTTTTACCCCTTCCAGATAACCGAGAATAACCCTCGTATAGGTATCTTCTTCCAGGGCTTTTATAAGGTCGACTTCGTCAATATCGGTCTTATTTCCGATACTGATGAATTTAGAAAATCCAATATACTCGACTATAGACCAATCTAAAATAGAAGTACAAAGCGCTCCCGATTGCGAAAAAAATCCAATATTCCCTTCTGCAGGCATGTCGGCTGCAAAAGAAGCGTTCAGAGATGATTGCGTATTGATTAATCCAAGGCAGTTTGGCCCCAGCATACGTATCGAATGCTGTTTAATCTTTTGGTACAGTTCCCGCTCCCTTGCGGCACCCTCAATGCCGCTTTCCTTAAAGCCGGAACTGATAACAATGATTGAATCGATCCCTTTCTCAATACATTCATCTACCACGTGTTTTACAAAGACGGCAGGAATAACAATTACGGCAAGATCAATCGTATCGCGAATGTCCTTAAGGTTAGCATATACCTTAATTCCCAGGATAGTATCCGCTTTAGGATTTATAGGATAGATCGTACCGGTATATCCGTAACTAACCAGATTTTTGAGTAAATCGTGCCCTACTTTACCCTCCTCGCGGGAGGCGCCAATGACGGCTATTGTTTTTGGTGAAAAGAAATGTTCTAGCATAGATGAAAGAGTTATTTTTTATGTTTTTCTTCAGTTCCGATAGTTATATCATGTTCATCTTTCGGTAATAAATCAAATACATTCTTAATAGAACGGGTAATCGGTTTAAAAGGCACAGAATGGATTTCTGGCTTGAAAAAGTTACCCTTGATTTCGACCATAGTCAGTTGCCTCCGTACACCGCCAACTACAAAATCAAACAACTTCCCTATGAGAGGAATCTCTGAAAAAAAGTTTTTATCGAATCCCGCAACAATATTCAAGTGGAGATCTCCATTGAAGTTGATATCCCCGCGCCCGTTAAGTTCAACGCTATCACTGGAGACTTTGCTGCTAGCAACATGAATCAAGCTGTTTTTTATCATAAATGTTGCTTGTGCGCTATGGAAAGTTTCTTTTTTGGGTAAACTCAGACTGAGAAAGTTAAAAACACTAAGAATAACGGGAACGTCTGAAAGAGAACCATCGGCTACGTTTAATTGTCCATGGGCAGAAAAATCTTTGATATCAAAGCTTCTTCCCTTGTAGGCAATCCTGCCATACAGAAGTCCTGACCACAGCTTCTCTGTCTGAATAATATGATGAGCCACTTCTTCTATATTGATTCTTGAAAGAGTCAACTCCCCCTCATAGCGATAAGGGTTTGTATCCCGGTTAACTAAGAGGTTTCCTTCCAGATTTCCACCATAACATCTGGCGCTTATACGTTCACTTACGAGTCTTTTTTTATTAAGATCCAGCCTTCCTTCTATCCCCCAAATAGGAATCTTATATTTACTGACAATTATATCGCAGCCTTTCAGATTAATCTCTATTGAATAGTCATTGTCCTTTTCATCCTTAAAGCCCTGAAAATGAGCGACGACATCTGCTTTACCCCGCGGGCTGAGAGTTGTCAACAGCTTTTCACCAATTTCTTTGTTTGGCAGATTTTTTAAGAAAGTCTTTGTAATAAATACATTCGGCACATGAAGGTTAAATATCTTCCGTTCACTTTTCATGTCATAAACGCCGTTCATTTCAGTAAAAACAGATTGATCGCCACATTGAATAAAACCACTGGTATTCTTGAATAAAATGATATTGTTACATATCTTGAATTGCCCATTCAAATACGATATAGGTAAGGGGAAATCAGCAGGGTTAATTTCTAAACCCTTACAATCAACGACCAGAAAGTTATGCTTATTCTGATGCTCTCCTTCACTATATTGAAAGGTCAGGTCAACTAAACCGTTTGGGCGCATTTTTGACCATATCTGCTTACCGATGCCGGTACCGGGGATATTTTCTAAAAATTCCCGGTTCACAAACAGATTAGGAATAGTCATCACAAAGGTCTTTTGGGAACCGTGAAGACTAAATTCACCTCTGAACTCAGCCTGGGATGAGTGATCTCCGCTCCTGATATAACCTGCAATTCCCTTGAGATATAACTTTGCAGGATTGATCTCTATATCACCGTGTAAATCATAGATGAGAAAAGGCCAATCTTCATACATGGCCATGATACCGTTGAGACCAACATTGATATCGTAATCCATCTTTTTCTGATTATCCTGATTATCAAAACGAGCAATACAGGATACATTGATTTTCCCTATCGGTTTATAGTTATCCCACAGCATTTTACCAATATAGGGGAACCGGGCTAAAACCGTTTCATCCAGCGCTAGATTTTTCGCACATGCTTCGACATCAAGACTCGGAACTCCGGGATGAAGCCTCATCGTAAACAGATAATTTCCTAATAATTCATCATCGATACTCCCTTTAATATGAATATCTTTAAAAGAGCCTGCATAAGGTGAAAAGGTGATATTGATACCGGACAACTTGATTTCCGGACTGCTTGTCTGCGTATCTTCTTTAATATGGATTTTCAAATCCCTTATTTCGATACCGTGGCGCAATGCGTCTATATAAACCGGCATTTCTGCCTTACTAAAGTTTACTTTAATGACATCCAGAAGAGACCATATATCTGAAGGTTTCTCGATGGTTAGTTCTGGCGCAATAATAATAGCATTGCTAATATTGATCTGGCCTCTTATAAGGCTTTGAGGATCGTGCTTTAAAACAATTTTAGGAATTCTGACAGATTTGCCTTGCACATCTGCGGATGTACCGGTGAAAGAGAAATTATCAATGATAATTCCTTCCAGGAAATCCATGTGAGCATGATCAATTTTTGCCTCGCCAAAATCCTTTACCATGCTTAGCAACCGATTCTTTATTGCCTCATCTGACGTTGCCCTTTTGATAACTCTATATCCTAGTGCGATTCCTCCTGTAATAAAACCAATAATGATTAAGAGAATAATTAAATTTCTTTTCATTAAATTCCATTTTCAGCTATTTTAGGTAGTATAAGATAATTAAGGTTACTGTTATTCATGATTTATTTCAAGTTTAAATTTTTAAAAGAGTTAAAATACGTATGGTATAAAAAATCCTTGCCCTGTACGGAAAGTTGCCCTATAATCATCGGGTATTTATTTCAGTAAATCCCGTAAGTTTTTAGCATAGGAAATCGGAAGTGTTTTTGCAATACACTTGTTAGCAGGATCAAAGTCTTGGATTATAGTTCTGGTTCTATTTTCGAGGAT
>SULG01000005.1 GCA_005524015.1 Candidatus Jettenia ecosi | reverse complement strand
CGGCATATCAAAAGGAGGTATTTCTATGGAACCGGCGTCCGCCTGGAATAGTCTGGAAATGATAAAGCTGGTGTTTTCGACCCTTACCCCTCTTGCAATTCTTCTTCTTGGCATATGGACAAATATACGACTGCGTAAGTTCGAGCAGGACAGAGAAGCAGACCGGAGAGAGAAAAAACAGGAACGTGAAGAGCAAAAATGTATAGACAAGGAAGAAAAAGAAAGCGAACGCCAAAAAGAAGAACGCGCATGCGAAGAACGAGAGCGTCTCTATCAAGTGAAAAAAGGGAAAGAGCTAATTCAGAACGGGCGAATACATATCCCCCACATCGAGTTTACTATACAGTGCATCTTTTTTGGTCCACAGAACGGGATGTACATTGCCGAATTTATCCTGAACGCCTGTAACCGGGGTTGCACAACTCAAAGGTTTCCCAGAATTATGTTACGCGTTCTTGGAATCCGAAGTGGTGAAAGGCTCTCTTTTTGGGAAGGCAACGAACCCCGGCTAAGATTTCCCGAAAAGATTTTAGAAACTGCTGTAATTCCAAAAGACCGGGATTTTATTTTGGTAGAACCGGGTATAAAACATGATATTAATTTTACCACTATTATACCACACGAGTATCGATTCATTATTGCCCGGGCAGAATTCCATTATGAGAAATACCCGCCACAAAGCACTGAAAAGGTATTTGAACTTCCTCTCAACTACTGCTAATGCGTACGCTTAATAAGGAAAGGAAAGCTAATTACAAGACACAATAGTTATAGATACCTTTATCAGAATTATGGTAAGTACCTGAACATAAATATTTGCATACTGAAAACCCCTGTATACAAAGATACAGGTACAAAAATTTGTGGTCAGGTACTTACCATGAAGATGATCTCTATTTCAAGCCCGAAGGGCTGTCATGATTATAGATAATGAATAACCGCAAAATCAATAACCCTGAAGGGGTGAAATAATTATCAGAAAACAACGGCAAATTCCCAGGCAATGACAGGTATACACGGGTTTTCCATGCCACCCCTTCGGGGTTCAAATCCTTTCTTCTGCTCTTTTGCTATAATCATACCATCCCTTCGGGATTATGAGACAAAAACACCTTGATACTCTGTCACGCCGTTTCTTTGGATTCTGTCTTCTGAATTCTCTATTCTGTTGACAAAGAGAATGTACAAAAATTTGTGGTCAGGTACTTATATCCTCATTGCTCTTGGCAAGGCTAAACAGGTTGTCCGAGAATGCGGTTAAAAATTTTAAATATACCATTTGTTGTGCATATCATACCTTGCAAGTGCAATATATTGTATGCTAATTTTAAAAATTTTAATTCTCGGACAGCCTGTAAAGCCTCGCCCCACATCGACCCGTTTTTTCATATCGTATATTATTTCAGGGCAAACTGAACACGACTTCTTTTTCCTTTTTTGCCGTCTTTACGAGAGTAAATTTTTGATTTTACAATAAATATCCTTTCCGGCTCAACTTTTTTACTCTTCAGAATATAATCCTTTACCTGGATCGCTCTTCTATCAGCCAATAATCGAAGATCGCCATCTGTGATTGCGATATGATCCATAAGAAGTTTTTCCATTTTTTGAACCGGAATATCTTCCACAAATCCGAAAACATTTCTTGATTTAGGAAAATCTGCTGCTTTGTATGCCTTTCTAAGATACGTCTCATATTCACCAGTATAGATCTCTACTTCGCTTAAAGGCACAGCCGGTTTACCTTTTTTTGCTCTATCTTTAAGCTTTTGGACTTTTAAAAGATCTGTAAACCGGCGTAGCTTGAGGGCATTTCGATCTTCTTTCTGATCCGTCCTGCCCTGGATCTCCAATCTCAGGAAAGGCCGTTCATACAGCGCTGTTATCAGGTCTTTAAGCTTTTTGATGTCATCCCTGCCAATCCGGTCACTACCGTAATCAAATTCTAAAAAAGCAAATTTCTTTCCCCTTCCGAATATATTTCCTAACAGCGCAAAAGGAGAGGTAACGACCTTTTTAGCGAGATTTATCATGCCATCCAGGACAACCTTTCCCAGTTTAAATTCAGGATCATCTATATTCCCTTTTACGGGAAAGTCTAATCGTATCTCACCTTTTCTATCCTTAAGGAAATTGATAGCAGATTTTATTGGCAGTGAAATTGCTTCCTGGCTGTCAATCTTATCACCCAAAGTAAATCGATCGAGAATAATTCGATTTTCCCCATAAAGCTCATTTCCGGATATCGTATATCCCAAATCGAGGTATAGTTTCCCTTTTTCTATAGTATAACCGATATATCTCCCGACATATGGAGTAAGGAAAGGTAAATCAAAACCACGTAAGACTACATTGACATCTGCATATTTCTTTTCAGAGAAAGGATCTATCTTTCCAGTAATTTCCAATGGGTAAATGCCTTTTAATCTCCCTGTAAGAGAAATATGAGAAGGCTCCATGTCTTCCGATGAAAACCCGGATATCGTTGCTTTAATATCCTCCAGTTTGCTCTTAAAACCCGGGTTTATGTACCGGTCAATAAAATCGATTTTTCCGTTTTGAAGATTGATCGTATCGATTGTAACAGGTGGAATAAATCCTTTGTAACCATGAGGAATCTCTTTCTCCTGCTCCGTGCGCAACGATTCTTCTTTCTCTGTTTCCTGAACCAGAATCACATGAAAATCCGGTGTGCCATCGGAATGAACGAGCAGATTAACAGAAAAATCATCCAGGAACACCTCATCTATATATATTTCTGTAGGGTTATACTTTATACGGGCATTCAATAAGGAAAATATTTTCCACTGAAGAAAACTGCGTTTGTACAATTTTTCAATAGACATGAAGTCGGATAGGGAAATATTGCCCCGGTAACTCACCGTTGGATTACTTTCTTCTCTGTAGCCAAAGGTGATATCTCCGTCTGCATGAACATTAGCTTTGGCGATGGTAAGATTGACCGTATCGGTAACATAAGAATGCAGGGGAGAGATATCAACGTTAGCAGCAGATATCTTTCCCTCAGCAATAATTGGATCAACTCCAATACTCCCTTCCGCAGAGACCGTCCCCGTTTTATTCCAGCGTAAAGAAAAGGAGGCCTGGCCCTTCTCTCCACTCTTTGTGGTTAAACTACTACCATGAAGATTAACCTGATCTAACGTTACAAACACAGGATTGGATGACATCAGATCCTCACCCTGAATTATAAATTCCTTTACAAGGAATTCACGAACAGTTAACAACCATGGGCGTTTCGACTGTTCTGGCTGTTCTGACTGTTTAACAGGTGAAATAATATCCAGAAAATTGAAAGTCCCGTTTGCAAATCTCTTCAGAAGAAGAGAACCATTCTCAGCAAAAATCTCTTCAACAGTAATTTCCCTGTCTGTAACATTCACCCTGGTGTTGTTGATAGAAAATTTTGGTATGATCGCAAATTCCTCTTTTTCCTCCTTGTGTTTCAGTGTTAAGGAATCAAGAGAGACGAAAGCCTGAGAAAACACTAATTCCCGGGAAGAAACGCTGCCATTTTTTTGGGAATACGAAAGCGCCGTTTTGACGTTCATATATCCAGAAAGGATATTCACCTTTGTACTGAGAGGAAGATAAGATGAGTATTGGGGAATATACAATTTCTGAATATCTATCTGGAGAAAAGCTTGTTGAGGATCTGAAAATGGCCTGCTTTTTCCTGTGAGAAAAATGGGTGTATCATTCAATAGTACAGAACAATTGAGAATAACTTCACTGTTAACGTGCCGGGGAAGATTCGATAGAAAAGGGATTATCACATTAAGGTTATTGAGTGTATGTTTTATTTCTTTCATCTCATCCCAGAAGTCAACTTTTCCATCGATAACTTTTATTTCATGCAAAGAAAACCGTATTGGAGCAGCGTTATTGCCTTTCTCTGTTATCAAATCAGAAAAATTAAAGCTGGTTTCTCCGTTTCGGACAACCCGTATATAGGGCTGTTTTATATGAAATCCTTTAATAATGAGCGCCTTTTGGAATACAGAAGAAAACTGCAAATTGACAGAAAGCTCATCAAGCGATGCAAATATCTCACCATCTTTATCCTTTATCACCAAATTATCTACTATCAATGAGAGCAGGTAAGGATTAAACTTCACTCTGTGGACAAGGACTTCGCGTTGAACATTTGCAGAAAGCTTCTTCACCAGGATTGATTTAATGAAAACCGGTATAATAAAAAAACCGATAAGCGTGAAGACAAGAATAGAAGCGAATACCCCTGCCAGGATCTTTTCCCACCGTTGTCTCAGTATTTTTTTCATACCATACACAACCCTCTTATGAAATCAGAACATTCAAATTTCTCTTATACATCCTTAAATTAAGCTGCCTTTGGCAGCGACTTTTTGAATATACGGAAAATATCGGTTAAAAATAACCTCCTGACCCTCTTTACTAACAGAGACAACCCCCTGAATCCCCCTTTCTTAAGGGGGATTTCTTCAAGTCCCCCTTAAGAAAGGGGGATTCAGGGGGTTGTTTCGTATGCTATGATACAAACTTTGAAATTCCTAAACATTAAATTAGGTTGGGTTTTAAAAGGCAAAACCCAACGACTTTTTAGATACACGACATATGGCGCTTAAAGACAACCCCCTTGCCCCCTTTCCTAAGGGGGATTTGGGGGAGGCATACGTTTGAATTTCCTATACATTAAATTAGGCCTTCAGCACTTTTATCTCTTAATAACATGTAGGGAGAGGCTTTAGCCTTGCTTCTTTTTTGGAGAAGGCAAACGCGGGGTTTGTCCCTGTAAAAGAGAGAATAATTCCAGAGGTAGTATGATCAAATGATATGCCAAAAATCAGAAAAATCTTGAGAACTTAAAATTCTTTATCCTCAGACTATCAGTCAAGACGTAACCCTATGCCCTGATACATTACCCAAAAAATCTTTTGATCTTTTCAGCGCTTTCCCGAAATCAGCCAATTGACGGCTAACTTTTTCATTTACCGTGTCGGGAGGAAATGCGCCATCATTCTGCATATCTCCTGATGTTACCCCCGTCAATAGTTCAATGCCCTCATCAATAGTGTTAACCGCCCAGATAGTAAATTTTTTCAGCATAACCGCTTCTATTACATCCTCACGCAACATCAAATTTTGCACATTGCTTTTAGGAATGACAACACCTTGATCTCCTGTTAACCCTTTTACCCTGCATACATCGTAATATCCTTCAATTTTCTGGTTAATTCCGCCGACAGCCTGAATTTGACCCAGTTGATTTACAGAACCTGTAACGGCAATTCCCTGTTTAATTGGTATATTTGCCAATGCCGATAGTAAAGAATACAGTTCTGCTGCTGAGGCGCTATCGCCTTCAATACCTTCATAACTTTGTTCAAAAACAACCCTCGCGGTCAACGTTGACATCTTTCCTTTCATGTATTTATTTACCAGATAACCGCTCACAATCAAAACCCCTTTACTATAAATGGGACCTGCGAGTTTCGCTTCACGTTCAATATCGATAATGCCATTATCGCCCGGGCCAACGGTCACCGTTATCCGGTTGGGCTTACCAAATTGATAATCACCCAAATTAATTACAGAGAGACCGTTAACCTGTCCAATTTTTTCCCCGACCGTATCAATCAGGATGAGTCCGCGATCTATCATCTCCCGGATTCGCTCTTCAATGAGATTTGACCGGTAAATTTTTCCGTCCAATGCTTTCCGTACATACCTTGATTTAACAAGAGATTCTCCATCCTCCATCGTCCAGAAATTTGCCTCTCGTATAATATCGGCCAGATGACCAAACCTCGTTGAGAGCTTCTCTTTATCTTCTGCTAACCGGGAAGCATACTCTATAATACTGGCAGTAGCTTCGTTATCCAGGTGCTTCATTTTTTCTTTATCACAAAACGTTGCTATAAATGACATAAAGTCATTTATATTTTCTTTCGTCATATCCATACGTATATCAAACTCTGCTTTCACCTTAAAGAGTTCTGCAAATTCATGATCGTAGAAATACAAGGTGTGATAAAACCAGGGTTGGCCAACCAACACCACTTTCACATTAATAGGGATGGACTGGGGACGAATAGTCTTTGTGGTCATGTAACCCAATCTTTCTCCCAGCTCCTCTACCTGTACTTCACAACTGCAAAGCGCCTGCTTTAACGCATCCCAGCTATTAAAATTTCGTAAAACATCCTCAACAGAAATAACCAGAAAGCCACCATTGGCCCGGAGCAGAGAGCCAGCCCTGATCATGGTAAAGTCTGTTGTTAATGCCCCGAATAGTACCTCCTTTTCTATCCGGCCAATGAGATTGTTATAGGTAGGATTGCGTTCCTGGATAACCGGCAGGTCTTTCTGTTTACTGTTATCGACAAGCACATTCACTTCATATTTCCTCAACATCGCCTGTTGCATAGTTTCTAGCTGAAGGTCAGAAGGAGTGGAAGATGGTGGATACGTTGCGCCTTTTTGTTGCCGGAGGATTTTAAAAGTCTCAATATTTTTCAGCACATCCTCCTGAGTCTCATGCAAAAAATTTACAATTTTAGGAAAATCATTATATTTTTCAACCAGTTCATCGATTACTTCCCCCACTACATGCAAGGCGATTTTTTGGTCAAGCTCTTTCACCTTTTCTCTTGTGCAATGTTCCAATTTACGAATATTCTTCATGGCGCCTTTTATTTCACCCTGCAATCTATCTTGTCTTTTCTGCAATTCCTCGCGTTTGGATTCAGATAATGTCAGGAATTCCTCATCTCCAAGCACCCCTCCATCTTTTATCGGCATAATAACCATCCCCATGGGAGTTGCCTGTATAGCAAAACCTTCTTCCGTTGCCTTTTGACTAAGTTCCTGAGAAGCTTTCTCTTTTTGTTTTGCTAATTTATTCAATATTTCTTCGCGGTGCGCAGTATATTCATCAGCTTCGTATATCTTTGGCAACTCTTTTTGAATATGATTAAAAAAGGTATTCATATCTTCTTTCAATTTACTTCCTTGCCCGGCTGGTAATTGAATCACTCTGGGATTATATGGGTCATCAAAATTATTTACATAACACCAATCCGGGGGTGTCTCTTTCTCCTTCGCAATATCTTCTAAAAAAGATTTTACTGAGCACATTTTGCCAATACCGGATTGGCCTGCTACAAAGATGTTAAATCCAACATCCTTAATTTTAAGACCGAATTGCAATGCATCCACAGCTCGTTTTTGTCCGATGATTCCTTGAAGACGTTCGATATGAGAGGTATCTTTTATTCCCAGACTTACCGGATCAACCCTTTTTCTCAGCTCATGAACAGATAACTCATAATTCATTATCATCTTCCTCCATTAAAAAGATTACTTGTGAGAATTTCCATACTACATTTCATTTACAAGATGTATGCCTATGGATTAGGTAAAGTATTTTTTATCAAACGATGAGGTTCCATGTACTTCGGGCAATACGAAAGGATCTTCTTGAGGAGGCACATCTTCCTGCAGGATGAAGAAAACCAGGGTATTATAGTAAATTTTCCCGGTTTTCTTTAAATACATGCCGAAATGAACACCGTTACTTAGTAAACTACAACAGGTTGCCCAAAAAGTCAAAACTTTAAAATATTAAATATTTTTGTACAGCAATATTCTTAAGAGCGATATCGTTTATTATTTTTAAACAGAGAAAGCTGGGAATCAAGGAGTAAATGGGTATTCCAGCCGATAATACAAGCGATAACAAGCCACAGACGATCTATAAAGCGCTCATACATGCAGTAAAATGGCCAGTCATGAGATTGATTCTTTGCCAGGACATATTCATAAAAACCAGCAAGAAACAACGGAAGCAGTACAGCAGAGAAATAATGATGAGTCCATCCCCGATGGTGATCTATTTTTGGAGTAATGGCAACAATAGCCAGCAGGGTAGCAAGCCCATAATGCTTCTTATATCCAAGATACAGCAGCAAAAGAAATACTGCTCTATAAAACCATCGTTGTGGAATTGATTCAGTATCGAGATCCGGGAAAATACTGAAAAAAACAGTTATTCCAAAAATAAGAGCCGCTTCCTGAGGAAAAGAGGAAAAATCCAAAGAGCCATCGGATAATAATTTTACCGCAGTAATAGCAATTCCACTTATACATCCACCGATAATGTGTCCTTTAAAATTCATAATTTGTTTCTTTCTTTACTGTTAAAAAAGTGATACGATAATTCCCGTATAGCGACGAATTTCCTGAGGATAGAATATCTCATGGTACTATACTTTTTCAAACTTCGCAATGATGTAATATTCCTTTTTAGATAGCTTTCAGCTAGGAGTTTCATGTAATGGGTATTATGAACAAAAGATACCAATCTAATGCCAGACCTCCAATCCTTCTGGTTCATGGAGGCGCCGGCTCATACAAAGACAACCCAAAGATGCTTGAACGAAAAAACAACAGTATCGCTGAGATTCTCTCAAAGGTTTGGCCTGTGCTTCTTCAGGGAGAATCATCGGTAAAAACGGTATGCCGTGTGGTTGAGCTTCTGGAAGCATGTCCTGACTTTAACGCCGGACTCGGCTCGGTGATTCAAAGCGATGGAATGGCGCGTCTATCTGCTTCTTTAATGGATGGAAATAAACAAAAATTTTCCGGCGTACTGTTAGCAACGCATATCATTCACCCTTCAAAGTTAGCGTATGCCCTGCAGGACAGAGACCAAACAGTAGTGGGACCATTAGGGGCGCAGTTGCTTGCCCGTGAATTGGGAATTCCTCCTCAAAACCCGGTAACACCTGCGCAAGCAACACAATGGATCTCATATTTGGAGAAACAGAAGAGGGCGCCTGATGAACACGGTACAGTCGGGGCTATAGCCCTAGACCAGCATGGGTGTTTGGCGGCTGCAACTTCTACCGGTGGAAGTGGCACGAATATCCCCGAACGAGTGTCAGATTCAGCGACTGTCGCCGGAAACTATGCCTCAAAGTTTGCAGCTATAAGCTGCACCGGGATAGGAGAACAAATTATGAATGATGGTGTTGCTGTTAAACTAGAAACAAGGGTTCGGGACGGGCGTTCTATTATTGAAGCATCTAACATAATGTATGAAGAAGCAAATAACCGCCAGTATCGCTATGGATGGATTGGGGTTGATCATAAAGGTAATTGGGTAATGTACTGTACTACGGAAGATATATCCTGTGGAGTAATGAGCCAAGATATGGGGAATAAAATGATATTCTACGGATGAAATCTTTCCATACGTATTTGTCAGATCACATTGGTTCTGTACCGGCGTACCGGCAACACTGCTCAAATGCTTATACTTTCTCCGATCATCAATAGTACACCTCTTGCAGGAGAACTGCGCAGACCTTCTACAAATTGCCTTGGGTCTTGTTTTATCACATCAAAGGTATTATAGTGCATCGGTATCGCAATCTTAGGCTTGAGAAACTCTACTGCTTTCAGGGCATCTGTAATTCCCATAGTAAAATTATCACCTATTGGAAGTAACGCAACGTCGATAGTGTTAAGCTCTCCAATAAGTCTCATATCGGAAAAAAGCCCTGTATCGCCAGCATGATATATTACCTTATCCTCCATGATAAGTATAAAACCACAAGGATTTCCGGCAGTCCCTGCCTCCGTTGTAGAACCATGATGGGCAATGGTAAGTTTTACAGTTCCAAAGGGAAAATGGTATGCGCCACCGATATTCATCGGATGGCTTTTTGCTCCCTTACTCTGAAAGTAGCTTGTCAGTTCAAATGGCGCAACAATCGTAGCATCGTTATTTTTACTTATCTCGACAGCATCGCCAACATGATCGAAATGACCGTGACTCACAAGAATAGCGTCTACTGTTACATCTTCTGGCTTTATTTTCGCCAGAGGATTACCTTTGAGAAAAGGATCAAATATAACAGAGTACCTGCTTCCTTCAATGAAAAAGCATGAATGACCATGGTATGTTATTTTCATAATTTTTATTTCTTCCAATTTTTTATAATATCCTCAGCCCAGCTGAGTGCAGCAACAACGGTCGGAAATCCTATCGTACTGGTAAGAAGGATAATCGCATGGTATATCTCATCAGGCTTTGCCCCTGCTTTTAGAGCTCTTCTGACATGACTATGGACAGCACCTTCAGAATGGACAGTTGCTGCAGCCGCAAGCTGAATCAGATGGGTAGTCTTTTCATCGAGAGGGCCTTCCTGCCTGATAACCTTACCAAGTTCTTCAACAGCATGAAAAAACTTCCCATACTTTTCTTTTATGGCAAGGAATTGTTCTGGTAAATTTTCGTCTGGCATAGCATACCTCCTTTTTCGGAAATATTCAATCTAGAGGTAACCCTGAATGGACTACATATAGATAACTTAAGGAAAAATATCCGTTGTTATTCTTTTACTATTTACGTTAAAACAGACCTTTCGGCAACTTAAAATATCTATTTTCCCGACACTGATCCACTCCCTTCACCCCCTCACGGAGGGGGACAGTGCTTGTCCCCCTCCGTGAGGGGGGTTCAGGGGGAGGCAACACGTTTGAAATTTCTCTCCACCCCATGAGTTTGTGAACCAGGATATACCGTAATTCTAATGAATTTATCTATAGCGTTACACACTGCCCAAAAATTGTTACCCTGTAGCAATACATAAGTAACTACCGCCAGATTAAAGAGTGTCCTCCAGCACAAATCCAACTTTTATGATAACCTCCCAGCGAGCAACCTTTCCATTTTCAATACGGCCTCTGGTTTCAACAACCTCGAGCCATCGCATGTTTCGGATAGTTTTTGATGCTCTGGTAATCGCATTTTGAACAGCATCTTCTACGGTAGTTGTGGAAGAACCTGCCAATTCAATAATTTTATATATATGATCACCCATACAGCATCTCCTTTATATAAATTTTACCGAAATATCAATTTCTCTAATCATTTCACCCCTTCGGGATTACTTATTCTGCAAGCATATCAGCCCTTTGGGCTTTGAACCATGCCTCAAAAATTAACAAATACCATCCGGGATATACACAGAACAGATATTCATCATCCAGACTGGCTCTATAATGACTGGCTAATCAGCAAAATGCAAATAAAATATTTGAAGCTCCATTATGTCTAGATATGTTACCAATAAAGGCGATATCAGCTTCTTAACTAACATAAAATTTAATAGTCCAGTCTTATGGGGATAAAAGCAATCTTCAGTTTATTTCGCCTTGATTTATCTACCCATTCGATTAATATATTAAAATGGTAAGAACAAAGCATTTACACAACAGATAAAAATATATCCGACTCATACTATAGTATCCAACATAGGTAAGTGTATGAAATGGAGAGGATTCTTAACATGTCATTGCGAGGGTAGAGACGCAAAATCTTGCGTCTCTACCGGAGCAATCCCTTGAATAGTTCAGAGACGTAGAGACGCAAGATTTTGCGTCTCTACGAAAAGACCCTCGCAATGACAGACTGGGGAATCTTTCTTCAGTTGATGATATGTTCGGTTTCATCATTCGGATACTATAGTAAATGCATCACCCTGCAAAAATAACAAAATCAGTATCCGATATTATTTTTCGCACCTATGAGAGTTATGAAGATTGTTATTCTTGATCATATTCAATTAGCAGAACGGCACATTACAATACTGAAGGAACTTGGAAATGTGGTAAGGTATGATGGTCGCACTTTAACTGAAATGGAGAGCATTGAAAGGATTGCAGGCGCAGGGATACTTATATCTGGTTGGACAAATATCACAACAAATATTATTCAAAACGCTCCTTCACTAAAATTCATCGTTGTGCCGGCAGTAGGATATGAGAATGTAGATGTAAAAGCAGCATCGCAGACGGGAATTGTGGTATCAAACTGCCCTACACACAATACCCAGGCTGTAGCTGAACATACGATAGCGTTAATGCTTTTGATTGCACGCAGAATTACTGAAGCAAATACTCACCTTAAAAATGGCGAATGGAAGCCATCGGAGTATATGGGTATAGAACTGAGAAATAAGAGATTAGGACTTATAGGATATGGCAATATAGGAAGAACCGTAGCACACATTGCCCAAAACATAGGAATGAAAGTTTCTCACGCAAATTCCAAAACCCCGCCGGACGAATTAGATCACCTTATCGCAAACTCGGATTTTGTCAGCTTACATCTGCCTGTTACTGATAAAACCAGGCATCTTATTAATGAGAGAAGACTGCGGCTTATGAAAAAAGATGCATATCTTATAAATACTGCACGGGGTGCAATACTGGACCAAAAAGCGCTTACCAAGGCACTAAAATCAGGCCATTTGGCGGGTGTCGCTTTGGATGTATTCGAAAACGAGCCACATGACGGTAAATTATCAGGAGAATTATTGGATTTGGTAAGATGTCATAATGTTATTGCTACACCTCACATGGGCTTTAACACACAAGAGGCATCATATCGGTTAGGTGAAGAACTCATAGCAAACATACAAGCAATAATTAGTGGAAATCCGATAAATATTGTATCCTGATAACTCGCAGAAAGTATAAAAACGAAACCAGTTCCGTGAAATACTCTCCCGGCATTGATTAGCGCAGCGGTTTCAATAAATATTCCAATCCATTCAACTTGATTTCATAGACACACTCAAGCATATTACCTAATTCACCTTTGGGGAATCCCTGTTGGGCAAACCACACAATATACGCCTCCGGCAAATCAATCAACAATCTTCCTTTATATTTGCCGAACGGCATACGTGTCTGTACAAGTTTTAAAAGATACTCTTTATCGGGGAACATAGCGTTTATTTTATAAGTGCCTAACCGTAATTTTTTCAAATTCCTTTTATTTTGATTTTACCATTAACGAACATCTCCTTCTCAATTTTTGACAGTTTTTTTACTTTTGCTTCAATCTTTAATGCCATACCCCTACTTCCAATCTCCTTTTTCATAATCAACGTTAAAGGGCCTTTTCCTCTTAAGTATTTTGATCCTTTTTTGCTATTTTCTGTATGTTCTGCAAATCTTCTTTCTACATCGGTAGTAATGCCTGTGTATAATCTTCCCTGTTTACATCGTATCATATACAAAAACCAATTATTCATGATAATGACTTATACTCTGCCAGTAATTTCCTGAATTTGTTAACCGTCATTTCATACGCTTCTTTTCCGGTAAGGTCAACCCCGGCATCTCTCAGAATTTCAAGCGGTTCCTTGTGTGATCCTGCTTTCAGGAATGTCAGATAATCTTCGACAGCGCCTTTTTCACCGGAGGTTACACGTTCGGATAAAGCGATTGCCGCGGATAAACTGGTAGCATATTTGTATACATAAAATGCATGATAAAAATGAGGAATTCTCGCCCACTCGTAGTTTAACTGATCATCAATAACTATGCTCTTACCCAGATATGTTTCAAGATTTTTCCGGTATACGCCGGTTATGCTTTTTGCGATCAGCGCCTTGCCGGATTCGGCTATCTCATGAATATCTTTTTCGAAATTTGCGAACATGGTTTGTCTGTAGAAGGTTGCCTCTATGCGTTTCATGTTGTGGTACAGAAAAAACTTCTTCTCTTCACGGGATTTAGCAATCTTTGACATATGATCAAACAGCAAAGCTTCATTGAATGTCGATGCTATCTCAGCCAAAAAGATTGGATTTTGATAATAGATATAGGGTTGATTTTCAATGGAGTAGTCCCGATGCAGGCAATGGCCGAATTCATGGGTAACTGTTGAAACGTCAGAGAATTTTTCCGTGTAATTTAAAAAAATTAATCCCCTGCTCGCATAACTGCCCCAGGAGAACGCCCCTGATCTCTTGCCGGGGGATTCAAATACATCAATTACCCGCGCATGGACAGTAGAATCGTACTTCCTGAGATATTCTGCGCCGAGGGGTTCAAGCGCTGTACGAACCAGACCGATTGCTTCTTCATAGGAATATTTCTTATCAACCTCATGAACCAGGGGAACATAATTATCATAGAAGTGTAGTTTTTCAATTCCAAGCTCTTCCTGTTTCAGGGCATTGAATTCACTGATCGCATCAATATTCTCTTTTACAACCTCAATGAGATTACTGAATACCGGGGTTGGCACGTAATCGGGAAACAGGGACATCTCCAGCGTAGACGAATAGTTCCGAACCTTCGCCAGCTTAATATTTGCAAGTACATGTGCTGCATAGGTATTTGCCAGGACGTCAATATTCTGCCGGTAAGGCCGGTAATAATAATCGAATGCTTTTTGCCGGAGATCCCGGTCGGGCGATTCCAGCAATTGCGCATACTTTGCATGAGAAAGACGGATTATTTCTCCCTCGTGTTCAAATTCCCCGAATGAAATATTGTTATCATTATAAGCCGAAAAAATATCATCAGACTTATCCAGGGCAATTTTCAGTTCCGCTAAAACAGTTTCCGTTTCTTCAGAAAGGATGTGAGGATTGTACCGGGCATAGCCTTCCAGAAAGAAGCGATACCCCGTCAGATGAGGATTTTCACGAATCATGGTATCGATATCATTCTGTGATAAAGAGGACAGCTCTTTTTTCATGAAAACAGCTTGTGCGGAAATCTTTGAGACGAGCAGTTCGATACGCCCTTTCATCTCTTCATATATGGCGTTTCGGGTATTCTCAAAAAAGCGGACATTTGCATACACATATAAATTTTCTCTCATGATAGAATGGTTAATATAAAACTGCATAAACTGCTCAAGTTTATGGGGATCGGCAAGAGAGCCTTTGAACTTGAGAAGCTGAGGAAATTCTTTTTCTACCTTGCAGTAGTCTTCTTCCCAGCTATCATCCGATACATACAAAACAGACACATCCCATTTATAGGTATCTTCTATTTGATCCCGGTTCTTATTCTTGCTCATATATTTTTATTTCATCATCCCTTCTTTATATCCAAATTATGTATGGCAGTCAGCGCAAACCTGCCGCAATAGCCTGGCTTGTAGTATGTCTTCTATAGTAATCCAAAACAGAGAACAAAAAATTGGTTAAAAAATCAAATAAAAAATCCCAATATCCTTTTACCGATACTGGGATTCCTTATTTTGTTATTATAATTATATTGAGTCGATTACTCTATATTCTTTTATATACTATAACTATTTAGTTGTTTCTACTTTAAAATAAGAGTACGCTTTTACATACATTTATAATTTAACAACTTTTGCTGCCTTATAACCCTTTTGGTCTTTAATAACCTCGAAGTCGACCTTATCTCCTTCGGCGAGAGTTCTAAATCCACTACCTTGAATTTCGGTCTGATGTACAAATACATCAGTTCCGTTATCCTGAGTAATAAAACCAAAACCCTTTTTATCATTAAACCATTTTACTGTTCCAGCTGCCATTCAAATCACCCCCTTTAAGCATAAAAAAGTTAGAAAATAAAAAAAGGCTACAATAGTTGCAACTATTGTAGCCTTATTATCACATCAAAACATATAATACAAATCTTCTAATACAGCCAAAAGTCAACTATGTTCACTATACTACTACATATTACACATTAAAACAATACTAAATAATAATATATTTTATAATCTGACCCTTTCAAAATTAAAGGACGTGTAATTCACTAATTTTGCGAAAATGATGACCGTAAATTGCAAGAGTAACAGAGAGCGATAACAATTCCCGGCGATGAAAAGACGTCCATAATAAGAGTTTCCAAAATTGGGAACGCTCATTACCCATGATACCAATGTGGTAGATAGCGCGAAATAATGCCAATATATGACTAAATTCAAATTGGACTTTAACCTTTGGCATTTTATATTCACGAAAAAAGGTCTTTATGCGCTGATAATAGTTTTCAGGGGAATAAATATATCTCAATATATTTTTATATCCTTCCTGAAATGTATCCATGTCCATGATAGGAATAATGTTTGTTGTGCCGTCTACATTATCCCCCGACATCTGTCCGAGTAAACGCCCCTCTTGCTTTAGGCGTTCGTATAGTTTTGTTCCTGCAGGGGCCTGAAGCAGCCCAATCATTGCTGACACAATCCCGCTTTTCTGTATAAAATCAATTTGCCGCTGAAAGATGGATGGCGTATCACTATCAAAACCTACGATAAAGCCTGCTTGTACCTGCAGTCCGGCTCGCTGAATACGTCGCACGTCTTCAATCAAATTACGGTTTTTGTTCTGTTTTTTGTTACATTCTGCCAGGCCATCCGTATCCGGCGTCTCAATCCCAACAAAAACCGCATCAAAGCCTGCTTCAGACATCATTCGCATCAAGTCATCATCATCAGCCAGATTGATAGAGGCTTCCGTGTTAAACGGTATCGGCACATGTTCTTTTTGCCATGTAATTAAAGCAGGAAGTAATTCTTCTTTGAGGTTTTTTTTGCTCCCGATGAGGTTATCATCTACGAAGAATACGGGTCCGCGCCACCCCATATTATAGAAACTATCCAGCTCGGTAATGATTTGTTCAGCGGTTTTGGTACGTGGACGTTTTCCAAACAATGATGTCACATTGCAGAACTCGCAGTGGTATGGACAACCCCGGGAGTACTGTATGCTCATCGAGGCATATTGCCTCAGATCGGCTAATTCCCAAAGAGGTGACGGGGTCTCCCGAATATCAGCAAACTGAGACGTGGTATATATCCGCCTGGCACAATTATTATTCAGATCTTCTAAAAAAGGCGGCAAGGTTAGCTCTGCTTCGTTAAGAACGAAATGGTCGACATGCTCAAATTGCTCATGCTCACTTGTGAATAAAGGTCCCCCGGCAACTACCTTAAGGTTGGCTTCCTTGCAGCGTCTAATGATCTGCTGAGCCGAGGTTCTTTGTATAACCATGCTGCTGATAAATGCATAATCCGCCCATGACAGATCTTCATCCTTGAGTCTTGTCACATTGACATCAACTAAACGTTTTGACCACTCAGGGGGTAGCATTGCAGCAACTGTCAGTAATCCTAGTGGCGGGAAGGAGGCCTTTTTACGTATGAACTTAAGTGCATGTTTGAAACTCCAGAATGTATCCGGGAACTCGGGGTATATCAACAGTATATTCATTATGTTTGTCAGAATAACCTCAATAAATATTAAAAATACTCCTGTACAGCCAATTATAATCCTTACCTTTTATAACATAAATAAACATGATGTCAAATGCAAAAAGAAACGAAAGGAAGGTTGATGAGCATTTTCCAGTAATATCAAGAGGTTAAAGGAGATGTTTCAAAAGGAGAACAAAGGTAACTTTGAGCTTATTATAATAAAAACCCAAATTTTCCGGCAGCTTTTAGGATGATGTCTATACCCCTATCCAATTGATATTTGGTATGTTCAGAGGTAATAAATATACGAATACGTGCTTCATTTTTTGGTACTGATGGAAATTGCAGGATGCTTCCATCAAAACCTTCTCTCTGAAGAAAGTCGTTGAGTTTTAAGGTATTTCGTTCTGAACCATAAATCACCGGAACAATCCAACTTTTACTATTTTTCATATCAACTTTTCCTGCAAGTTTTTTTCTAAAATACGCCGCATTTTCCCGTAGTAATCTGCGTCTCTTCTCGCCCTCAGGCCCTGATGCCAGTTCAAGTACTTTAATCATACCACCGGTTACTGCAGGGTCTAAAGCACAGGAAAACATGCGACATTTTGCATACCAATTAACATAACGAACTATCTCTTTTTTCGCAAGTAACGCCCCGCCAACCCCACTAAATGCCTTACTAAAAGTAATAATATAAAGATCGATGTCTTCTAAAACACCCTGCTCTTCACTAATACCTCTGCCATTTTCACCGGCAATCAGAACTGAATGAGCCTCATCAATGAGAATGCTTGCCTGATAATTTTTAGCCACCCGTACTATATCGCTAAGGTCACCATAATCACCATCGGCGCTATATACACTTTCTGCACAGACAAGAACACGTGATTTTCCAGGAGAGATTTCTTTTAAAATTTGATCGAGATGTTCACTATCATTATGTCGAAAACAGGAACAGTTTGCCCCGGATATCTTCGCCCCTTCAAGAATTGATGTATGAGCCGATTGATCCATTACGATATGATTTCCAGGCTTCATGTAAGCCTGTATAACACCTACGTTCGCACTGTAGCCAGAGGGAAATAATGATATTGACCGGTCCTCTAATCCAAAAAAATGTGTGAGATCCTCTTCCAGCTTTTTATGAATACCGTACGTACCACTGATCACGGGTGAACTAGCCGCACCAAGGCCATAGGTATCGAGAGCATCTTTTGCCGCTGCAATTACATCAGGATGATAGCCAAATCCCAGATAGTTATAGCTGGAAAAATTCAATAGTCTCATCCTATCGCCCGTTTCACGCTCAATTTCAATTTCAGTTTTTTGCGCCCCAAGCCTTGGCGATTCAAATGTGTATACACCATCCCTCGTTGCGCTCTCTATCCATTCATTAAAATGTTTTATTTCTGTCAGTTCAGGTCCGGGATTGCCGATAAACATATCATAGCTATAGTTCTGGTAATCCTGAGGTTTATCATTGGTCTTTACGTGAGATTTAACTTTGCGATTCTCCAAAATTTTACGAGTAATCTCACGTTTTTCTTCTAACGATATATTTTTTACATTAACAGAACTCATGAAGACCCCCCTTTTCTATGAGAATACCTATAATTGCTCAATATCAGATGAGATTTATAGAATTTTACAACCACTTTCGTTCTTCATAATATGCCGGATTAAAAAATTAATTCTTCTCTCCCTTGATGGGAAAGGGTTATGGTAAGGATACACAATGAGCTTGTTTCCTTTTCCCTTATTCCCATCCCATCATGGGGGAGGAGGTATTATATTCAGTTCGCTTTATATATCGTAATCACTCAAAATTAAGCAGAAAGCCTTCCCTCGATTCTTTCCTTTAAAACAAAAAACCTTACCCCAGGAATATTCAACTAACTATTCTCAAGGTAAGGTTCTCTGGTTTATTTTAAATTTATTTATCATGTTCGGTAGTAGGGCTATCTTTAATATTCATAGGAGAGAAGCATCATGATGCGTCTCTACCAGTATGACGAAAGATCCTTTACTTTGCGTCCCCTGATCACTCAGGGTTTGCCTTTATCGCTCTGTATTAATTTTTAAAACGCTACCTATATAACAAGTATATTGTCTTATGTCAAATAAAATAATATTTTTATTTAAAAGTTACAAAAGAATTGACGAAAAACTAACCTGATTTCTTGGATCGTTTTAGTTTCTTTCCTAGCTTGAGTATAGATAGGAAGCGAGGTACAAACTGATCAAATATGTGAAAAGAATTATTTCTCCTTAATATTTTACTTTGATTATTAAGAGTATCTTTCTTTCTCGGATCAAAACGGTCTATAGGATCATCAACAAGCTCTCTGGTGTCTTTATCTTGTTCATCAGGGATAAAAGACGGGATAGATTCTGATATCCTCGCCCTCCGGTTCAGCTTCATGTTCGAATTGTCACCTAACTTTGCGATAATCTTAAAGTCAAAAGCCCTGATCATTTCTAATGTAGCTCCAAAAGCAAAATTTACACCGCCATAATCTGAAGATGCAATTACATGAGCTAGTTCTTTTAAACCATTTTTATCAAACGGAATATAGATCGGCTCACCTATGGATAGTTCTTCAAATCTCTCAAGGGTGAATTTTGATGTTTTAATTAATTCTGCAAGCGATTTATCCAACAAGTCGAGTTTGAAAAAACAATCCTCCGATGCACGACGCACGATGTCGTCAGCAGCAGGAAAATCTACTTTTCTCCACATATTTAACAAATTTTCACCATCGTAATTCGCCAATATCCAGGGAAGGATAAACCAAAAATGCCTCCTGTATTCAGGGGGAATGCTAATGCCCTGCAAATGGTAAATGTTTCGCCCATCTTTATCTTTATGGTTTGATAAACCGCAACTCACCAGAAACGTAGTTTGTAAATGGTTTAAGCAGTAAAGAGGCAAAACCGGCGATTTGCAAAAAGCATTTTTGTACTTATCATACAGATTGTAAAGCTGGTTTAATAGCTTAAGACTATCCGGAGAAATTTCCGGTGGGACAATCATCCATCGATAATCTTTCGATAAAGAACGGGAATATAAAAGTTCCTGGTATTTCATTTGATCTGCCTTACCCTCTCCAATGCTTTGCCCAAGAGTGGCTCTATGTGTGTCTCAAATTGGCTTAAAATCTCGTAATCCTTATTTTTTTCTTCTAAAATAGCTCTGGCAATACTCTCGGCATCAGGCTTACGCATGATGAGAGACCAGATTTTATTTACCAGCCCTGCTTGTTTCAGGATTTCTGAAAGTTCTTTTTCTCTTTGCCTTATACTCTTGCCGGCTTCCTCTCTCATCTGCTTTAAAGTTTGCCCTAAACAATAAAACAAAACATGTTCTGCATTCACCGGTTGTGGAAATCCCACAATCTTATCTTCGGACCTAAAAGGATGTTTTATATCCTCTGTAGGAGTAACAGACCGATGAACATTACCCTCTCCTACTGCAGAGACAGGAACAATACACCCCTCCCAGGAGGGATTCTGCTTCTGTAAAGATACCATCTGATTAAATACTTCCAGGCCCCGTTCAATCAACGGCGCATAATTGTCAGTTTTCCACTTGTCATCAACCGTATCTGCCTTTGTTAACATGATTACAAATATTAAATTCCTATTTGGATAAATTCTGCTATAGGTTGTGAATATCTCATGGATCCTGCGGGCTCCTGACCGATGCCGTGCTTCTTTAATATTCGGATAATACGTCAGGACAAAGGCATCTGCAACCAGGATAACAGCATTACTGAGCTCAATATGAGAAGCCAGGTCAGTAATTTCTGATCTGACCATATCCGGGGCCTCCTGAGTATCCGTTGTATCCGTAATTTCTGTTAAAATACCTCCGCGATAATCTATCCAATCAAAATAGGTTACCGGCCTTGAATTATGATACACAGTAAAAGGCCATACCGTTGTCTGCTGTGTACCGTCAGGCCATTTTAATTTATCGGCAAGTGAAAATCTGCTAAAATCACCAACGCTCAATATGGCTTTATCAAATTGCTGTACAGAACGCGGGGCAATATAAAAACCCGCCTCATTTTGACCCGCATCTCCAAGCGTTTCATAAAGTGCTGACATATATGCTGTTTTGCCAGAACCTGATATACCTACCATAGTTACCTTCATATCTCATTCACCTCTCATAAATCATTTTATAATTACTGTGGGAAGTTTTGGAATATATTCTATCTCATGATAAAACCCCATACCCATACTACACCTTAGTTTTCTGCCTCATCATTTCAACAACTATACCAAAAATACCTCCCACGAATGGCGCTACAATCGCTAGTTTTGAAAAACCTGCAATAATCCAAATTACTACAAAAACAGAAAACCCTACCATTGCGCCCAGAAAAAATGCCTGTATGAGCTGCGCAGGCGCCCTCTGAATTTGCCCGGATGCCCGTTGCTCCGGGGATTTCTGCTCGTTCGGAATTAAAACCCTCTTACTGAGGTCCTTATGCCTTTCAATATTGTCTGACATTTGTTTACCTTCAAATAAAATGAAAAATCCTGCGTATAGTACGTAAGCTACTATATTACTAAAATAGGTACTTTTTTAGCAACCTTTTTGTCAATTAAGCGCATATGCAACGGGAAAGAGATCTTATATTGAAACAATGCCGATACTATTTAATCTTCTTTCGTAAATAGAAAAATGTGTTGCGAATTTATTTAAAAAACATTTGACATTATATTCCAATTTGCTATTGTGACAAAAAAATAGAAAAGAATTTCAAAACAGATACCTATGAGAATAAAGATAACGCTTTCAGCAGATAGGTCAGCCATTATCGACTTCAACTATCAACATCAGATACAGGCGTTAATCTACGGATTTCTCTTCACATCAAACCCCGACTATTCCCGATGGCTTCATGAACAAGGCTTTGTTTACAAAAAGGACAAGAGGTTCAAGTTCTTTGTCTTCTCGGGGATACTATTCCATGGTCCAATCAAGATTATCCGTTCAGACAACGCAAACCATGCAAACAATTTCAATAACTCAAATGGTGGTTTCTCATTTAAAGCTTCTCCATCCAATCATTTCACTTTTTCCTTTCAAATAGCATCACCCGTCGATCTATTTATTCAACACCTGGTAGACGGTATATTTACTGAAGGGCAGGCGGTGAGGCTTGGCAGACAGACGTTCAACGTTTATCAGGTAGAAACACTGCCGGATACTCTAAACCACTTAAACGATTTAAACGGTTTAAACAGCTTAAACCTCTGTCCTTTGGAATCCCCTATTTTCATCAAAAAACCTATGCCGCAAGGCCAACAGGATGTCTTTCTGTATCCTGGAGATGAAGGTTACGAGGAATTTTTGAGACAAAATCTCATACACAAATACGAAACGCTTTATGGTAAACCCTTTAGCAGCGACGGCGAGCACCTAAAGTTTGCCTTCTATCCCATTGCTGGAAAACCAATAAAACAGTTTACTGTTTTTAGTACCGGATTAGACGGCAGTGTGAGACCCATCAATATAAAAGGCACCTTGCAGCCCTTTATTGTTACCGGCCATAAAGCATTAATCAGGATCGGCCTGGAATGTGGCTTTGGGCAAAATAATAGTATGGGATGTGGATATGTAGAAGCCGTTCAAACCACTTGAACGGCTTAAACTGCTTGATCTGTTTAAACGAGGTTTGAATTGTTTTAACGGTTTAATCAGTTTGAACTATTTCTACATTATTTCTTTAAAACCTCTAACAGGAGATTCCCTATGCACTTCGAAGACCTTGAGATCTGGAAGGCAGCGAGGGTATTAACAAATAAAGTTTATGAAATTACCAAAGAGGGTGCCTTTGTAAAAGATTACAGCCTCAGAGACCAAATCAGGCGAGCATCCGTTTCCATCATGTCGAACGTAGCCGAAGGCTATGAAAGAGGCGGCAATCAGGAACTCATCCAATTTTTATCGATAGCCAAGGGGTCATGTGGTGAGGTGCGATGCCAGTTGTATATAGCAGGTGATCAGGGGTATATTTCTCTGAAAGATTTGAATCCTATTATTGAACAATGTAAACGTATTTCAATAATGATTAATAACTTTATGGAGCACTTAAAAGGTAGTCAATACAAAGGGTCAAAATACAAATTACCAAGGCAAAAAAGTATAAAAGAAATTGTAGATGAAATTGTGAACAGAGTTAAATCAAACCCTGGCCAGGCAACCAAACTCTCTTGAATCGCTTGAACGGCTTAAACTGCTTTTTTCAGCTTGAACGGTTTGTACGTTTTAATCGGCTTGAACTGCTTTTTTCGGTTTGAACGGCTTAAACAGCTTGAACGGTTTATTAAACGGCTTAATCTTTATTTTAATGTGAAGGAAAATCATGCCGTTATTCAATTGGACGGGGAATCCATGGGTGGATAGCAGGATAAAAAAGTTGAGAAAGGAAAGGTAACTTGATAAAACATGCCTTTTTGTGTAATTAAAATTATGTTTTTGCATATGGAATATTTACATAAAAGGTAACTATAGTATTCTCAGGATGAAACCGAACATATCATCAACAGAGGAAAGACAACCCCGCCGTCATTGCGAGGGTATTGTCTGAAGCAATCTCTGCCTTATGTTCCGCATATAACCACAGTAGAGACGCAAAATCTTGCTTCTTTATAACTTAGGGAATATCAACAGAAGAAATTTATTTAATTTTCTTTTTTGAGAAATAACCCCGTAGGGGTGAAATACCAATAGTTAGAATACAAAACAGGAGAATAAAGCTCCAGAGGAGCGATATATACATGCCTTACTATGCCGCTCCTCTGGAGCTTACCATGGGTATAGACCCTTGTTCTAATAATATACCGCTCCTAACGGAGCTTTTTAGAATTTTTTCAAAACATAATTTTTACATAGTGGAGGCAACATGAAAGAAGAAGATAAAGAGATTATTTTGGAATTCAAGATGCAATTGACAGAGGATATTCGGGTTCAGATAGAAAAAATAATAGTATTTGGTTCAAGGGCAAGGGATGAGGAGACAGAAGACTCTGACCTGGATGTTATTGTTCTCGTAAGAGAAAAAACTGGAGGATGTCGCCTATAGTGTAATGTGAGATTATGACTTTAAACCAATAATCTCTCTTAAGGTTTTCAGCAAATCACAGTTTGATGAGGCAGATGCCAGGGGTTTTTCTTTTTATAAACACATTCAAAAA
This sequence comes from Candidatus Jettenia ecosi, assembly GCA_005524015.1. Taxonomy (GTDB): domain Bacteria; phylum Planctomycetota; class Brocadiia; order Brocadiales; family Brocadiaceae; genus Jettenia; species Jettenia ecosi. The sequence continues at coordinate 52,317 of SULG01000005.1, read as the reverse complement.
GAAGGTATTTCTGTATGAGCGAGGAAGTCAAAAGGCTTATAGCAAAGGCAGAACATGCCCTTGAAGTAGCTAAAGAGTTAATGAATATGGTTACCCATCAGAAGATGCCAGTAAAGTCTATTACTCTATGTTTTATGCTACATAGGCACTTTTGAAATCTGAAGGGATTAATGCCATAAAACACTCGGCGGTAGAATCTGCTTTTGGATATTATTTTGCTAAGCCGTGCAGGATTGACCCTAAATATCATCGGATGGTTATAGAAGCTAGAAAAATAAGAGAGATAGCAGATTATGATATTCATGAAGAGATTATTGAACCGATTGCATCGCTTAAGATTGAAGAAGAAAAGCCTTTTTAACAGCAATCAAAATTTCCTCGGGGTTTTTATAAGGGAATTCAAATTAGGGGGCATTATGTCATTATTCATCTACTTGAACAGTTTAATCGGTTGTTACGATTTGAACGGCTAAACTGCTTGAACACTTTTATAAGGAGTTAGCCATGCCATTATTCAATTGGACAGGAAATCCGTGGGTGGACACGGGGCTTGCTGTTATGATAGCGAGAGCTAAAGAACTTAAATATCAGGTAAAAACAATTCGTGATTTAACTCCCGATATTATTGCACAGGTTTGCAAATCTAAAATGAATTGTTCTGGCGAAGAGTACTCTTGGTTGACAAATACTAATCGCAGACTTAATTGCTATACTATGATATTTAGCAGCAATGGCCCATTAACAAATACAAGCACTAATCCTACAAAGACCTTGGATGATCTAATAAAAAAGATCGAGCAAAAAAGGGCACAGATCACAGAAACTGAAAAAGATCTTGAATCTGAAAAAGAGACATTGGTCAATACGAGCAATGAAAAAGATATTAAAAAATAAAAAATAAAATTGAAAAATTGGAGAAAAAGATTGAAAAAACAAATATAGATATAGAAAAAGATTTGGAGAAACAACAAAAACGATTGGACAAAAAAACAGATAATCTAATAGAAGATAAGGGATTAAATGAATACGTAACTATCATTAAGGGATTGATTGAAGATATTAAGAATGGGACATATTCAACTGGTGCATTTTGTGAAGCAACAGGCAAGTTCAAAGCAACATCCTTCCTGGAAATGAGCGGTAAAAATATAGCAAAAGAGTGGTTCCCTTTAGCAGGAACGATGAGTGATGTACAAACCCTCCCTTCCGCTAGCCGATCTTTAAGGCTCAGTGCATTAAGCTTGTTGGCAGTGCAGTTATTGCCAATGGGTACGGCAATGTTAGGTGGTAAGTTAATTTGCTTTCAAACAAATGATGTAGCTATCAACGACGTTCCCTTGTTTCAATCAATGGTAGAGGAAGTTTATAGAGAAACGATGCAGAAAGCTGCACTAACAGACAAAGTGGAAACTTGGGGAAAAGACGGAGGTTATAACTCAATCACCTTTCTTTTACTAGGCCGTATAAATGATTTAATACAGCGAAAAAGCTTGGAAGAATTACCAGAATACATATGCCTTAATCTTTGGCGATTTTCAAACACAGGACAAGACCCGTATCTTGAGATTATCGAGATTCCTAACGATGCAATCCAATTTTTGTGGGAAGCGTGGCGTGGTAAGCTGAAAGGCGAGATTGAAAGATATTTGAGAGACGAACAAAACTTTAATAAGGAAGAATCTCAATTATTGCAGCGTATTAAAGAAAAAAAAGAATATCACCCATTTTACCCATATAAGGTTGAATCAAAAAAAACTAAAAGTTTTATTCGAGCACCAGCTAGTATAGAACTTTTCGATTTGTATACAGTAAAAATCCTTGGATATTTACCTGAAGCACTTGCAGTAGCAAAATGGATTGCTGGAGAGACAAAAAAGATCATAAAAGAGAAGGACTTGCAGACATTAAAGGAAAATCCTTCTGAAGATTACAGACGAATTAAAAATATTATCATAAAGTTGTCAGAAGTTAGCTTGAGTTTAGAAGACTACCTTATTTTATTTCCTTGTGATATACATCCACTTCGTCCAGCCGATAGTAAACACTCAATTAGTGCCAGAATTGTCTGGTTCTATTTAAATCATGATATAAAAGATGCAGAACACCCTATGATAGGAGGTGATATTGCAATGGTTGCTCATCCTAAATATCCTAAGATTAAAACATTTGCCCATGACTTCTTTGATTATTACATTGGCAAAGAGGGGAAAGAGCGATTTGAGAAAAGAATTTTAACAGCTTTTAAGCAAGACCAAGTAAAACCGCACACGATTGAAGATTGGTTTGCATTGCTTGCCGAAATTAAAGATGGCTACAGTAATGAAGAGTGGGATGACCTTTGCAGGGATGAAAATGGTAATAATGAAGTTTGGGAAGTATTATTTCAATTGAGACTTGAATTAACTAATTTATATCGAGAAAAATATAAGACAAGTAGTCAAATTACATAAGGAGATAAGGCAATGGATAAAAAATTAACACATATTGTTGGAACATTTCTTATTAAGGCAGAAGGAGCATTTTTAAATGGCTCGACTTCAGAAAAACATGAGGGATATGATATCACAACTCCTAAAACCATGCAGGAGTTTAATAACAAAATTCCATATGTATCAGCGCAAGCATGGCGACACTGGCTCAGGGAAACATACAAAGAAGAATATCCTTGTGATCCGACGACACCAGTTGAAACCACTGGAATTGATACTGGAGAATCAGAATCCAAAGAAAAATATACAACGAAGAAAGTAGGATTAAATATTGACCCTGTTTTGTACGCAGAGCATGACATTTTCGGATACATGGCCGCAAAGGAAGGGCAAGGTTCTAAAGGTATCAAGGCAACAATAAGAAGTTCACCATTTCAGTCATCAATTTTAATGTCTGTTAGAAAGAGTGGTTGGGAGGGTATTGATAAGGGGTTTGTTTATCCAAAGAGCATTGCTATAAGTTTGTATCAAGAAATACTGGATGATATTACTGGAGAAAAAAGTAAACTTTCTGAAAAATGTAGAGGCAAAATAAATGAAGCAAAGTCATTATTAAAACAAGACATAAGCCGTGAAGATTTAGTAAAAAGGTTGGAGTCTAAATTAAGAGAAATTTCAAATGAAATTTCAGATGAAAAAGAAAAAAAAGAACTCGAATTAGCTGTCCGAAAAATTATTCTTGCAGTTCCCAGTCCACTACCCTATACAACGCGCTTTTATAATACACATTTACAAGGAATATTTGGACTGGCATATCACAGGATCGGAGTATTTAGGAATGCAGGGGATAGAGAAGAACTTGAAGATCGGCTGATAAAGGAATATGAACAAAAACAAGTTGTTGAGAGAGTATTAACAAATGATAAGAGTGCAACGATATATCAAATTAAAGATAAAAACAAAAAGATTGAAAGAACCGAAAAAATACTTCGTTCACTTGCTGTCTTACGAGGGGGTGCAAAGCAAGCACAATTCGGGACCGATGTTTCGCCAAAGGTTATGATTATCGCGGGATTAACTTGTGGAAATTTGATCTTTAACGATCTTTTTGAGGATGCGAAAGAATTGGTGACAAATCCGAGAGAGCAGAAAACAGGTGATATATTTGAAGTAGTTGAAAGCAAGGTAATGGGTGGAACGCGTATCAAACTTAATACTTTAAAACAAACCATTTGTGATTATGCTGACCGAATTGTCACACCTGTCTATATCGGTATTCGCAGTGGTTATTTAAGTAATGAAAGTGAAAACGAACTTATAAAGTGGATAAAAAATCCTCAAAAGTGGCAGGATGATGTATTTGGTAACAAAATTAATACAACACCAACAAAGCCAGAAGTTAAACCTGGAACAACTACAACTAAAACATCCAATATGCCTGAAGTTTGTTTGACTAGCCCAGTTGAAGCCGTTGAGCTTCTACTTGTTAAAGTAAACGAATTGGAGAATTAAGATGGCCACGCATAATTTTATTTATGCTTGTATTAGCGGCTGGACTGCAACTTTTAAGATGCCATTGTTTTATTCTAATACTGGAGTCAAAGGATCAATGCCAACGATGAATATTCCACCATACACAACAATTGTGGGAATGTTAGGAAATATGGTTGGAAGAGATTTGGAACCAGAAGAAGTAAAACGCATTGGTTTTATTTTTAAGTATGATAAAAAAGGCGTTGATCTTGAAAAACTAGAAAGCTATACACTTGATACTGAAAAAAATATTATCAAACGAAATATAGGAACGACAAATCCAACACAAAGAGAATTTCTTATTCGTCCGAAACTACATATTTATTTAGAGAATGTAGATTTTTTTGAATCTCGCTTTAGTGAACCGTTTAATATACCATGCTTTGGGCGTTCTCAGGATATTGCATGGATTGAAACACTTACGAACGGTAAACAATACGAAATTGTTGATGCTGAGGAAATACAACAAGGAATGGTGCGAAATACTCTTGTGCCATTTCCACAGGAGGGAACAAGTGGTATTATTGTTCCGCTTGCAAATTACTTCAATAATTTCCAACTTGGTCATTTCAGAGACGTTGGAGGTGTTGATCGATACCAGGTTGTAAGTAAGCCTGCTCTTGTAAAACGTAGCAGTTTGTTCAAGGTCTCTAATCGTGAAGATTGTGTAATTTATATGCATAGCATTATAGGGTAAAAAATAGAAAACGATTTACATAATTATTGGGCAAAAGATACAGGAGAGACGCTGATATCGCATTCTTTGCATGTTGCTGATGTTGCCAAATTGATATGTCATATACTTCCTCTTCCTTTTGATGAACGAAATAAATTAGCTATGTCAGTTTCTGAAATAGGATTATTACATGATATTGGAAAAGCTGCAACTGGCTTCCAAGAAATGGTGAGGAACAAATCGCGGTGGGGGCATAGACATGAAATTTTGTCCGCAGCCGTTGCAGCAAAGATTGCCCCGCATTTAAAAGTGGAAGAATTATTGGCAATCGTTACACATCACAAAAGTATTCCCCAGAAAAGCGAAGGAACAACATTTGAGGACTGTTTACCTGATAACGAACTCCCTTTTATAAGACCAAATGTATTTGATGAAATGATTGCAGAAATAGTAAATAAGAAAGAATATTTTTTTGATCTTTTAAATACTCTAAATGATAAAGGGCCATACAAATGGCATATTGATAATTTAGACTTTTGCTTTAAAGATATCGGCGTATTGAAACATTACTGGCTAAGAAGGCAAACTAATGGGCAAAAGGATAAGACGACTATCGACCAACGTCGCCATGCAAGCCTTTTACGTGGTTTGCTAATAACTGCCGATCACATAGCATCAGCACATCAATTTAATATACCTAAAATTCCTATCCAGAAAGACTATGAGGCAATAATTCATCAGCACGAATTGAAAGGACAGCATATATTACCTTTTCAACAAAGATGTGCAGATACAAAAGGGGATACAATCTTAAAAGCACCTACAGGTTCAGGTAAGACAGCAGCGATACTGTTATGGGCAGCAAAGAACCAAGCCGAAAATGGTCGTTTATTTTATGTCTTGCCGCATACAGCAAGCATCAATGCTATGCATCAAAGATTGCAAAAAATTTATGGTAAACATACTGTGGGAGTTTTGCATCACAAAAATGCAGCATATCTTTTTAGGTTATTTGAAAATGATTATTCATCAACAGATGCTGCAAAAATGGCACAAACCATTTCAGGTTTGGCGAGAGAACTTTATCATCCTATACGTGTTACAACTCCTCATCAAATATTACGTGTTGCCTTGCGAGGAAGAGGATGGGAACTAGGGCTTGCAGAATTTCCGAATGCCTGTTTTGTATTTGATGAGATTCATGCATTTGAACCCCTGCTTGTAGGACTTACATTAGCTACCATTAAATGGTTAAAATCTATAGGAGCAAAGGTATTATTTGCTTCTGCTACTTTACCTTCGTTTTTAGAAAATATTTTAAAAGAAGAAGTTGGTATCCCTGATTTGAATATCATTTCACCTATTCCCGAATACAAAGATGACAAAGAGGTTCTGGATAAAATTAGGCATAATGTTGAAATAAGACCAGGTAATCTCTTGTTAAATATAGAAACTATTATAACTGAGATAAAAAATTCTGGCAAAACAGCTTTAATAGTGTGTAATCATGTTGCAACGAGTCAGAAGGTTTTTGAAATACTGCGGAAAGAATTCAACGATACAAGGTTGCTACATGCACGATTTAACGCAGAAGATCGTTTTGAAATTGAGTCAGTTATACAAAGTGAAAATCCTCCCAAAATTCTTGTAGCAACACAGGCTGTAGAAGTTTCCTTAGATTTAGATTATGACTGTGGATATATAGAACCTGCACCTGCTGATGCCTTAGGACAAAGGCTTGGAAGAATTAATCGTAAGGGATCTCGTTATAAACCAGCACAAGTTGTTATATTTGAAGAACCATCAGCCAAAAAGAGAGAAAATCCACTATACTTACCCTATGATGAAGAGGTTACTCAAGAAACAATAAGGCTATTAAGGCAAGTTAGTTTATTAACTGAACAACAACTAACTGATATTGTAAATAAAATATACGGTGATGGTTATAAAAGAGATTCAAAGGATGATTATGAGAAAGGACTTACTAATCAAATGATAGCTAAATTTGATGAAAATATTATTGCTGGCACCCACAAAGATTGGATTGAAGACGTAATCGAAGGTACCGATGGCCAAATTGAGGTATTGCCATATGAGCTAGAGGAAGAATTTAGAAAATTAAAAGAGGAAAAAAGATATTTAGAAGCAAGTCAACTTCTTGTACCAATTCGATTATCGCAGAAATTTGCTATATTAAAAAAAAGAGTTCTTCGGTATAACAGGGAGATTGATGAATGGATTATAGATCGTAGCTATTCTAATAAAAAAGGGTTAGACTTAACAGGGCAAATAGAAAATATTTTGTAAATAGATAATAAGGTCTTTTTTAAAGATTTCAAATATATGCAAGGTAATACATGAAAACTTTGGAAATTGGATATGATTACCTGCAGGTACGAGGATAAAATTAACAGGGATAGATAGGATGAATGGGATAAGAATGATGTATGTACCAAAATTAAATCGAGAATCATTACTATATCCATTCGTGCCTATTCGTGTTCATTCGTGGCTAACTAAAATATCGTGTTTATCCTGTCTCTCACTATTAAAAATAAAATTTATTAATCTAAGGAAGGATTTGTATGATAAATTACCAAACACTGAATGACGAGTCGCTCGTAAAACTTCTTTTTACTGAAGCAGACCAGTTGCCACGAAAGGCTGTGGATGAATTTGTCAGACGTGGTGAACGGATGATAAAGCCACTCAAGGAGATCGTATCAAACGAGTCCTGCTGGACAAACAGCATACCGGAATGGTGGGCCGTGATTCATGCTGTATTTATCCTCGGTGCAATCGATACAAAAGAGGCTGTTTTACCCCTGATACGGGCTTTACGGCAAGCAGAAGCGCATGATGTTGATTGGATTACTACAGTACTCCCATCGATATTTGGCAAATTAGGAATACCAGCAATAGATGAATTGAAAAAGATTGTAAAGGATAAGACGAATGATTGGAGGGTTAAGGATTCAGTAGTAATGGGATTGGCAGCTATTACTATTAACCATCCAGAGATTGAAGATGATATTTTTCCTCTTATTCACTCCGTATTAATCGATACGGAAGAGGATATCGATGCAAGAGAATGCGCAGGAAATGTGCTCCTCGATTTTGTACGAAGCGAATATAAAGAGTCACTTCTTGCTTTTTGTGAGGAAGAGAAAAAAGCAGAAGAGGATGAATTTGAAATCGTTGCATTCAGCGAGAAAGATGTCAAAGAGGTTTTTTCCACAAATGAAAAAAATCTCTACCATTACACAAAAGATTGGTTATCTTTTTATGATGAAGACGAGATAAAGAAACGGCAAGAGCGGTGGAGAAGGGAAGAAGAGGAGGAGGAATTAGAATACCTGGAAGAGGACGAGGAATTTTTAGAGCCTTTTGCCCCTGAAAAGAAGAAAATCGGCCGTAATGAACCCTGCCCATGCGGCAGCGGGAAGAAATATAAGAAATGTTGTATGAATAAAGAAAAATGATGGAAGGCAGAATACAAAAGTCAGAATTCAGGAGCCAGAAGGGGAAAAAATGACTTTATTCTGGATTCTGACTCCTGTATTCATTCAGAAAAAAATTGTAACAGGTGCAAAGTTATGAATAGCTCTCTGCATAATATCCGCTTCACCGGTACCCAGATCAATTACTTCTTTCTTTGCAAGAAAAAGCTCTGGTACTTTTCCCATGATATACAGATGGAACAGAACAGCGATGCCGTCTACCTCGGAAAGTTGATTCATGAGACGTCGTATGAACGGGAGAAGAAGGAGATCGATATTGATAATACCATTAAGATCGATTTCATCGGGAACGACAGGGTTATTCATGAGGTGAAGAAATCTGATAAGGTGGAAGAACCTCATATCTGGCAATTGAAGTATTACATCTGGTATCTAAAACAAAAGGGCGCCGATGGTATTACCGGCAAGCTAAATTATCCGAAACTGAGAAAGACCCTGGATGTATTCTTAGAACCGGAGGATGAGGAGAGGATTCAATCGATTTTAAAGGAAATACAGGAGATTATAAACACTGAACTACCGCCGGCAGTAGAACGGATGAGGATGTGTAAGAGTTGTAGTTATGGGGATATTTGTTGGGTTTGAGTTAGCCACGAATGAACACGAATGGGCACGAATAAAAAAGATATTCTCTATAAAGATCTATCCTACAAAATAATTGGACTTGCTATGCAAGTGCATAGCAAATTGGGTTATGGCTTCCTGGAAAAGGTGTATGAGAATGCATTGATAGTATTATTTAAATATGAGAGAATCGCGGCTACGCAACAATGTCCGGTAACTGTATATTTTGTGGGAGAAAAAGTGGGAGAATATTACGCCGATATTTTGGTTGAAGAAAAGATTATTTTGGAACTCAAATCTGTAGAAAAGATAATAGATGCACATAAGGCTCAAACTCTTAATTATTTAAAAGCAACTGGATTACCTTTAGCAATTATTCTAAATTTTGGAAAAGAAAAACTGGAGTACGAAAGATTGGTTCTTTAAAGCTGCCACGGATGATTACCAATAAAATACTATAGTAATCAATAAAGAAAAGTTATTAATCTCTTTATTTTTTATTCGTGCCCATTCGTGTTCATTCGTGGCTAAATAATTATGAAACAGAATTATTATATCTTTAACAACGGCCGCCTGAAACGACAGGAGAATACGATCTTCTTTGAAAAGGAAGATGGTTCGAAGTCCATTATTCCTATTGAGAATACAGAAGCCCTTTACGCCTTTGGGGAGATTGACTTCAATACAAAGCTCTTTAATTATCTGGCACAGAAGGGTATACCGGTACATGTCTTTAACTATTATGGATTCTATTCGGGCAGTTATTATCCCCGGGAATATTTAAACTCGGGACACCTCCTGGTAAAGCAGGTGAATCATTATACAAGCCGTCAAAAGAGAATTGCGCTTGCAAGGGCATTTGTAGATGCAGCCGGTTTTAATATCCTGAAGAACCTGAGATATTACAGTAACAGGGGCAAGGGATTAGACGAATATATTAACACGATTGAAGGATTCAAGGCGCAGATCGATAAAGTAGAATCAGTTGAAGAGTTGATGGGACTTGAGGGGAATATCAGGAATACCTATTATAAGGCATGGCCTATGATTATTGACCAGGAAATAGAATTTGAACGCAGGGTGAAACAGCCGCCCGACAATATGATCAATGCGCTTATTTCATATCTGAACTCAATGGTCTATACAACATGCCTTGGTGAAATATACCATACCCAGTTGAGTCCGCTTATTTCTTATCTTCACGAGCCAGGAGACCGCAGATTTTCGCTAAGTTTGGACTTGGCTGAAATATTTAAACCTATTTTTAGTGACAGAACGATATTTACCCTACTCAATAGACAGCAAATTACCGGGAAGGACTTTATGACGGAAGTAAATCTCTGTTACCTTAATGAGAAGGGAAGAAAGATCGTAATCAAGGAGTATGATGAAAGGCTGAAAACCGTGATAACCCATAAGAAACTTGAGAGACAGGTCTCTTACCGGTATTTAATACGATTGGAATGTTATAAGCTGGTTAAACATATTATTGGTGAGCAGGAGTATGAGGGGTTTAAAATCTGGTGGTGAGTTCCCTAAGAAGTCAGAATCCAGAATTCAGAAGTCAGGAGTATGAGATAGGTTTTTGACTTCTGAATTCTGGATTCTGACTTCTTCTTAATACGAGGTTAATACAATGTACGTGATCGCTGTTTACGATGTAGATCAAAAGAGGTGTGGAAAGATGTTGAAGCTGTGCAGGAGTTATCTTCACCATATCCAAAATTCTGTATTTGAAGGAGAGATTACCGAAGGCAAGTTGGAAGAGTTGAAAGTAAGAGCCAAAAAGATAATGAACGAGGACGATGAGGACTCGCTCATTTTATTTAAGTCAAGAAATGAAAAATGGCTGGACAAGGAGATTGTTGGTTCTGAAAAAAGATCTGTGGACAATGTACTTTAATCTTCAGAACAGAGTAATATTTTAGCCACGAATGAGCACGAATAAAAAGAGAACAAATATTTTTATCATATGTAGAAATTTTTGTCTATGTATGGTTAAATACAGAAGTAAAGTCTGTCAACCACAGGGAAAATAGCTACAAAAACATCTTGGATGATCTGTTTCGGAAGTTAAAAAGAAGACTATAGTATTATCAGAAGGTGACTTAAATATATCCTGTCAACCTATGGGTATTTATACATAACTGGAGGTCGACGAAAAAAATGATAATTTCTCATATCCAAACGAGCCGAAACCCCCCATAGTTCCTGTACCCATAAAAGGGCTTTCATTGAACCTATAAGGAATTGAAACTTTTGGAAATCCTCTCATGTTACCGCACTGGCTCCCTTTCATTGAACCTATAAGGAATTGAAACCTAATATTGAATCGTATTGCCCTCTCGCCATCTATGCTTTCATTGAACCTATAAGGAATTGAAACCACTAAGGTTTCCTGTTGGTCCTTCTATTTTTGCTGCCTTTCATTGAACCTATAAGGAATTGAAACATGTGGCAAAAAGTAATTTATCGTTAATGACCAAACTTTCATTGAACCTATAAGGAATTGAAACTCTTTCAGTTTTGAGATTGCCTGCAAGATTGAATCGTCTTTCATTGAACCTATAAGGAATTGAAACTGTATCCAAGAGCGACTGAAACGCTGGAGCCCATTGTCTTTCATTGAACCTATAAGGAATTGAAACGGTGGTCTGGCCGAATGTTATACCTTGCTCGCTTTGTCCTTTCATTGAACCTATAAGGAATTGAAACCCGTTATAGCTATTTCCCTTGCCGCCACTTCAACCCTTTCATTGAACCTATAAGGAATTGAAACAGGGTTGTTTGTCACAACATAGGTATCTTTTGTAAGTCTTTCATTGAACCTATAAGGAATTGAAACACATCAACCTCGACAATTTCAACAATCTCAGAATACCTTTCATTGAACCTATAAGGAATTGAAACATCAAGGCAGAGGATTTCGATTCAAATCCTTGGTTCTTCTTTCATTGAACCTATAAGGAATTGAAACTTGGAAATATTTCTTACAAACCCTATATCGCCATTAACCTTTCATTGAACCTATAAGGAATTGAAACGTGTTGCTACCGTTGCATATCCTTCTTTGCCTCCTCTTTCATTGAACCTATAAGGAATTGAAACATGGTTCCGTAAGCATCTGCAAGGGATTTGCGTTCGACTTTCATTGAACCTATAAGGAATTGAAACAGGCTAATGACCTGCTTGGTCTATTGGCTATAGTCTTTCATTGAACCTATAAGGAATTGAAACGCAAGAGAAACCCAGATACGACAGGAAATAAGAGCACCTTTCATTGAACCTATAAGGAATTGAAACTATTATCAAGGCCATATATGAGGCAAGCATTCAATCTTTCATTGAACCTATAAGGAATTGAAACACGGCATCTGCAGAAAGGATAATCGTCTTTGGCTCCTTTCATTGAACCTATAAGGAATTGAAACTAATCATAGCAAACACATCAGAGCCTTTTGCAAAAACTTTCATTGAACCTATAAGGAATTGAAACATCGCAGGTATTGCTATTAACCCGCTTTAAAAAAGCTTTCATTGAACCTATAAGGAATTGAAACCATGACATATCCTGATAATATACTTGTTCCGACACGCTTTCATTGAACCTATAAGGAATTGAAACTTTTTGGGGTACTCTCATGCTCAAATAAAAGGAACCTTTCATTGAACCTATAAGGAATTGAAACTTGAAGGAAGAGGAAACTGTCCGAGAGGATCAACTCCACTTTCATTGAACCTATAAGGAATTGAAACATCTCACTATTTACAAAAACAATCCCTTCAACATACTTTCATTGAACCTATAAGGAATTGAAACTTACAAGCATGATTCAAAGTTATGTTACCTGGTTAACTTTCATTGAACCTATAAGGAATTGAAACGTTGAAATAGAAGACATAAGGGGTCATATACACAACTTTCATTGAACCTATAAGGAATTGAAACGGTAGATTGTTTCGGCATGGATTATGTCCGGCAGGCGGCTTTCATTGAACCTATAAGGAATTGAAACCCGTTTCTGCGAATTGATCAGCGAAGATGGCGAATACTTTCATTGAACCTATAAGGAATTGAAACAGAACGGTGGATGGGCTCTCTTTAACTTCACCCCTCCTTTCATTGAACCTATAAGGAATTGAAACTTTTTCAATTGATCCTTCACGTTCCGGATAGCCTGCTTTCATTGAACCTATAAGGAATTGAAACTGAGTACCACGTTCATATCAAGCGCATGTAATTTTCCTTTCATTGAACCTATAAGGAATTGAAACAAAACTATCCCAACAATCATTTCTCCCTCCTTTTGCTTTCATTGAACCTATAAGGAATTGAAACCTACCAGGTGAAGATCGGTATGGTAGTGCGTAACCGCTTTCATTGAACCTATAAGGAATTGAAACTCGTCAGATCGCCCTCCTCATATGGTGGCGCACATCTTTCATTGAACCTATAAGGAATTGAAACTCAAAGGAGTACTGGATACGGTTCTGGCTGCCCGAGCCCTTTCATTGAACCTATAAGGAATTGAAACTTAAAACATCTTTCTTTTTCCTTCGTATCATAACCTTTCATTGAACCTATAAGGAATTGAAACGGCGTATCTGGAACAGTTTGGTGCGTACGGAAGTGGTCTTTCATTGAACCTATAAGGAATTGAAACTGAAACATATTGCCAGGAAGGACCAAGGGTTGCCAACTTTCATTGAACCTATAAGGAATTGAAACGCATACTGATTGTCAAAGGTATTGTAGTCGTCCGGCTTTCATTGAACCTATAAGGAATTGAAACATAAGGATTGCATCTGCAATTCCGTGATCTTTTTTCCTTTCATTGAACCTATAAGGAATTGAAACCTTATTGTTCCCTCTTCTTGCTTTCATTGAACCTATAAGGAATTGAAACGTGTTTGAGGGAAGCATTCAGGAAAAAATGTTGTATCTTTCATTGAACCTATAAGGAATTGAAACATAGAAATATTAGCCAGCTTTTTTTGTTTCTATTTTCTTTCATTGAACCTATAAGGAATTGAAACGCAGAAATAAACCCTTACAAAGCGTTTGCTTGCGGGCTTTCATTGAACCTATAAGGAATTGAAACAATCTTCCTGTTTTTATTTATCATGTCCATGATTTCCTTTCATTGAACCTATAAGGAATTGAAACATCTGCATACAATCGTCACGTATGCCGGTAAACGTACTTTCATTGAACCTATAAGGAATTGAAACATAATCCTTGAAGTGCCAGCTTTGTGGACGGACAAGACTTTCATTGAACCTATAAGGAATTGAAACTGCACTGGATACGGTAATTGTTCTTGTCGGCTGCATCTTTCATTGAACCTATAAGGAATTGAAACGATTTTCCCTTTATTGCTACCAGCTGACCCCGTTCAAGCTTTCATTGAACCTATAAGGAATTGAAACGAGAGCAGAACACAGAACGGGCAAAACTTCTCCATGCTTTCATTGAACCTATAAGGAATTGAAACTCTGACGGGCAATGTACTGCTCATGTCCCATCAGCCTTTCATTGAACCTATAAGGAATTGAAACGTATCTATATGAACCAGAGTATCATGACTCAGGGACCTTTCATTGAACCTATAAGGAATTGAAACTGCGAAGATACGTGCCCTGGGAGGCGATTACGACCGCCTTTCATTGAACCTATAAGGAATTGAAACTGACAAATATCAGAGATAAAATACTCAGAGCTGGTTCTTTCATTGAACCTATAAGGAATTGAAACAAATGAGTAATTCATTCTCTCACAAGACAATCACTACTTTCATTGAACCTATAAGGAATTGAAACAAGAAGGGAAAATTAAAGACACATCTATCAAAAGGACTTTCATTGAACCTATAAGGAATTGAAACTGGGTTCAGGGATATATCTATAAAAAGGATTTTACCTTTCATTGAACCTATAAGGAATTGAAACTGAATTTTCCAGATTCCCTTCATAAACTCTTTCCACTTTCATTGAACCTATAAGGAATTGAAACTCAGGTAAGGTGGTTAATGACGTACATCCCTTAATCTTTCATTGAACCTATAAGGAATTGAAACGATCAAAACCAACTGATCTTCTGCCTAATATTCTTGCTTTCATTGAACCTATAAGGAATTGAAACGGGCCAAAGAACAAACGGAAGGTAAGCAGGCTGAACCTTTCATTGAACCTATAAGGAATTGAAACGAGATAAGCCAGGTCTCTGCGGTACACCCGCAGACTTTCATTGAACCTATAAGGAATTGAAACTCTTGATACCAACGAAGTAATAAGACAATGCAAGATCTTTCATTGAACCTATAAGGAATTGAAACTTAAATATCTGAGAGCCGTCTTTTATTCTTACATCCCTTTCATTGAACCTATAAGGAATTGAAACCTGGTCAAGCTACTCATAGGAAAAACGTTGTTCTAGACTTTCATTGAACCTATAAGGAATTGAAACGGAAATTAAAAAAGGTGCTCGGTATAAACCTATTATCTTTCATTGAACCTATAAGGAATTGAAACCTCGAACGAAGCTTGGTGTCTGTGCCAGATTTTCCTTTCATTGAACCTATAAGGAATTGAAACTAATAAAAGATGCAGAGAATTAAGTATGAAGTATACTTTCATTGAACCTATAAGGAATTGAAACGACTGGGGACGGGGTAAGAATCGGTTGATGTAAAAGGCTTTCATTGAACCTATAAGGAATTGAAACTGATATTGAGTATCAGGATATACTTAACGACCTTGCCTTTCATTGAACCTATAAGGAATTGAAACTAGCCTATCAAGCCTATTGCCCATTGCTGAGCATTCTTTCATTGAACCTATAAGGAATTGAAACGAACAGGTGGCGGCAGGTGTGGTAGATCTGTCCTCCTTTCATTGAACCTATAAGGAATTGAAACCATCAAAGCTGCACTCTTTGTTCCCCCTCGTACACTTTCATTGAACCTATAAGGAATTGAAACTATTATTTTCCTCTTTAAGATGCTACTTGAATTAATCTTTCATTGAACCTATAAGGAATTGAAACCGAGATTCGCCACGGTTAATAATCGGCATAATTCTCCTTTCATTGAACCTATAAGGAATTGAAACAAGATTGTACGGGAGTCTTCTTCTGCGCTTCTCTTCTCCTTTCATTGAACCTATAAGGAATTGAAACACGCAAAGAAGATGCGTTGGAGTTAGCCAAGTGCATCCTTTCATTGAACCTATAAGGAATTGAAACTGAAGACTGGCCTATCTTTAAACGTCCACCTGGCTTCTTTCATTGAACCTATAAGGAATTGAAACCTATTTGCAACGATGGATACTAGCCATTCCCGTTGACTTTCATTGAACCTATAAGGAATTGAAACATTCTTAATGGAAAGCATTTTACGATAGGTATAAACTTTCATTGAACCTATAAGGAATTGAAACCGACTTTGGAGAGAAATAATATAAAGTGATATCTTCTTTCATTGAACCTATAAGGAATTGAAACTTTTTTCCGTAAGTGTCCAGAGAGCTCTATTAAGCCTTTCATTGAACCTATAAGGAATTGAAACGGGTAATATCGATAGCATCAAGGTTTACCGATCGACTTTCATTGAACCTATAAGGAATTGAAACTTGACCGATGGAATTAATGAAACCGCTAAATGGATCCTTTCATTGAACCTATAAGGAATTGAAACGGAAAACCATAGGAACAAGTATTCAAAAGCTCAGTCTTTCATTGAACCTATAAGGAATTGAAACTCGCCTTTCCTCTCTTTAGGTATCGAACATCATCATGCTTTCATTGAACCTATAAGGAATTGAAACCTGTCCTCTTTCTACTTCTTGTCCTGTCGCTTCATCTTTCATTGAACCTATAAGGAATTGAAACGTTGCTACCAGTATAGAGCCTATAAGATAGTCTTACTTTCATTGAACCTATAAGGAATTGAAACAACTGGAGGTACCATTGCACGTGGAGATACTATAACCAACAGTATTTATTTTTTGAAAATTTGTGAATGAAAATTCTGTCTGAAAAGTTCAGAATTAAACTGAGGAAAAATTTCCCTTGCTAAATTTGCTGAAGAATATCCTAAGGAATAAAGAGAAATCAAAAAGACCCGTTATCGTTTCCGCAAGACTTTAATTCATGGTATCGTACATTTCCGTTTTTCGGCTTGTATGAGTTTGATTTTCATGTAAATAACAGTACCCATCAGGATTCTTCGTCTTATTCTTACATCTCTTACCAGACCTGGTTACGCTTTTGCATTGCATCACCGCCGTACTTGATTTCCCTACAATATCTGATGTATCGAATCTCCAATTCTTGAGATTTAACGTTGATTCGATAAGCTCTTCCTGCTCATCAGGAAGAAGATGAAAAAAATCAATTCCTGTTAACTTTTCAATGTTATCAATCGTTAAAGCGTATTTTTGTAATGATTCATTTGATCTCATATTCGGAATAACAAAACCGATACCCTTAATATCAGGCTCTCTATAATCTAAAATTATCTTATAAAAATATTTCGGCACGGAAACTTTATTTTTACCAATGGTAGGTAAACCTTTTTTCAAAACGGGACCAGTAACAATATATATTGACCGATTATCCCTTGCCCATTGCCTGACCAGCTCTTCTAATTTTTTCCAAATCCCTCTGTTAAAACCAGGCTCTTGCGGACTAATATTACTATAGTAAAATGATTCCCGCATTGTTACTGACGACCATGCCATATCACCAGCGGGCGCTAAATGACCTTTATCATAACCAAGCCCTTTGTAATCCCTACAATCTGCCGTATGCCTTTTAACCCTAAGATCGGGGATAAACTTATCAGACCTCTCATACATGGCATAGGTCTCTTCTCTCGTTAATTCATAAGCAACCCAACTTGCCTGTTCATGCTCTTCGTTATAAGAAAGGACAAATGCTGAATAAGTAAGTATTTCATCATTTTGAGTGCATTTTGGAATTTCTAAATATTGGATAGTCCGTGGTTTTAGATTACACAGGGGCTCCTTTATCAGACCAGTGTGAGCCTTATTCTCGCGGGCAAGAGTTTCTTCGTGCACAGAAGGATTACTTATAATAAATAAAATCAAGATACCTAAGAGAGTAATAGTTTTTATCGTTTTTGTTGGATAAGTTCTCATAGTTCTTCCCAATTAAAGTTAGTGTTCTAAGTTTTTAATATTCCTGGTATTCACAGTAATATATGAATAATCTCCAAAGAAGTTGATTACTTCGGGATTACCCTATTATGAGGGAACTGTCTTTTACCTTTTGGCTGATTATGGTCCTCTTAATTTTCCCTTATCAGCAGTAGGTAGAATTTTTTAAAAAATCAGAGAGAAAGAGGAGGATATTCACCTTGTAAGATAGAGGGCTTATCGGACAGCAGGGTAAAGGGAATATCTTCTACCGATTTTGGATAATTACGGAATAACTACCTTTTATAGAAAAGTTGGCTCGCAAAGGAGCATCGAGAAGTATGTGAGATGGTTGAAACACTGAACTGTGATAGGATGAGGATTTGAACTGGCAGATATTGATTGTTGCACAACGAAAAATACTGGGATGCAAGCACACCTATGGTGAGAAACAAAAAAAACAAGACTGCCTGCATCCTGGATGCGATGAGATGATGATGAGGACGAGATTCGGGTTGATTATAAATATTGATAATCAAAACAGGCCTGTGCTGAGTAGAATACGCTTTAACAAAATGATTCTTTATACTATAATATAGGGTTACCGTTATCAAATGTTTACGTCTCTCATTGCAAGAGTTTCTTTAGCTTTTCAGGAATGGCGGTAGGCTTGCGGCTGGCATTGAGGCAGGCTAGTTTTGTAAAACCTTCGGCGATAAGTTTATTATCGCCTTCGCGGATAATTTTATGTTTAAATTCTACGGTGGCATGTTTTAGTTCTGAAACGAAAGTCTGAATGATCAGGATATCATCGTAATGGGCAGGCGCTCGAAACCGGCAATGAGCCTCAGTAACAGGGAAGTAGATATGCTCCCGCTCCAATTCTGAATATGGCAATCCAAGATTTCTCAAAAATTCTGTTCTTCCCATTTCAAAATAAACAAGAAAATTGGCATAATAGACAATACCCATCTGGTCAGTTTCCTGATAACGAACGCGTGTTTTGATTTCGTGAATTTTCATAAAAAAAGGCACGATTTTAACGTGCCTTATATAAATAGCTGAAATAGTAAGTTACAGAAGAAAGATAATTGCAGAAAAAAATGTGCCGTGTAAGCCTGAATTCTCTCAATGTTAATCCAATTTACTTTCTACATGCCGTAAGATAGGAATCACTGTAAACATGTTGATTCATAATAATCTCTGCTGTTATTGCAGCATCCATTAAATCCTTATCAAGCACATCCATGACAGCAGCGTCCAGTCCATATGAGATTCCCATGGTTAAAAATATACGGGCTAAAAGTCTTTTTTCCTTTGTTCCCTGAGAGAAGTTACTGAGCCCTACATTCCGGTGTGGCGGCGGATCAGAGATCATTTTGATCTGGTTGAAGATGTCAAACATGAGTGCAGGCTGTTTCTGATCGACATTAATAGGGAAAAGTACAGGGTCTATGTATACCTTTGATAGTTCATACTCATGCTCTACCGCCTTTTCCACAATCTTCATGGCAATCTCCATACGCCGTTCAACATCCTGGGGAATACCACATTTATCCATCGTTAGACATATCAGTGATGCATTGTATTCCTTAGCCAAAGGCATGTATTTATCTAATTCTTCAGGGTCGCCCTTTGAGGAATTGATTAAGACCTCATTTTTAATCACCGATAAACCAGCCTTTATGATATCAAATTTTTGACTGTCGATCGCAATGGGCGTCTTTACTGTATCCTGAATAACCTCAATTAACCATTTCATCGCTCCAGCCGGATCAGCCGTAGCAGTACCCACATTCACGTCCAAAAAACTAGCCCCGGCCTCTGTCTGCTTTATCGCAAGTTCCTGCACAGCCTTTGGGTCCTTATTTTTTATAGCTTCACGTACATCTTTAAACATACCGTTGATACGTTCCCCTATAGAAATCATCGTATGTTTACCCTTTCTCTTTCATAAAATGTCACACCTTAACTTCACCGCAAAGTCTTCTATTACGAGAATCTCATGTTTCATGTTTCTTATTTCCTGTTACACCGGAAACACGAAACTCAAAACATCTTTGCGCTGAACTATTACGCTTTTTTTAGTATAAACGATCAATACATTTTTTTACTGCTGCAACAGATCTGGGATGATTCATACGAATGATATCAACGCCAGATTGCAAAAGGCTGGTGGCAGTAATGGTTTCCCACATCGGACCTCTTTCTTCCCGCGGACCCCACTGGGGAACATCGTTATCGTTAGATTTAGCCTCTTTTGACCGCCATGCCTCATGACCAACATCGCAAATTACCGGCATAGACATCATTTTATCGCCCGTAAGAGCGGCCAATCGTTCACGTTCCTGAATAGAATAGGAATACTCCAAACCATAACCCAGAGCGCCAGTTGATTGGAACATTACTATTCGGTTGAGCGGAAAATCCATCTCTGACACGAGAATATTGATCTGTTTTCCAATGTTGATATCTACAGGCGCCATGGTAATAATGCTGTGTCCGTCTGCCAGGCATGTAGCGGTAAGTGTCTTATAGTTATCCTGTGATACAATGCCTAACAGACAATTTTCTCCCCTGGCGGCCTGGCTCACTTTAGGCATTACCTCGTTATCTTTCTCATCATGCTCACACCCCCAGATAATGAGCGGAACACCTACTGCAGCAAGGATAGATTTTACTGTTTTTACCGCATCCTCTGCACTTTTGTTACCTTTGTCAGGATGGATTCCATCAAGCTTAAGGCAGATCAGATCAGCCCCATATTGCTCTACACATTTTTTTGCCCATTGTGCCGGATCGTTGATGACGTCGGCAAAAGGCCTGGTTAAGGTCTCAGTCCAGTCATCAGGCGGTATATCATACACATCCATAGCAATTACCGGCTTATGGCCAGGATTCCCCTCAAAATCCATAAAAGGAATACATTTTGAGCCGCCAACAGTGATCGTCTTTTGCCGGCTCCCTCCTTTATCCTTTGTAGCGCCAATAGTAACCTCATTGACACCACTTGTCCACTTGTCCGCTACATTTGGTATTTCCATCATTTATCTCCTACTATCTATCAAAAACGTAACCACAGAGTACACAGAGGAAAAACTTTAATAACCTTTGAAATCCAATCCTCAGTAAAATTTTGAAATTTAAGCATGGAACAGTATTATATGAGATCAGGACACCGTTTTCTGAAGCATACTCGCCGGCAGGTGTTTTTGTAAAAACTCACCCAGTTTTCGGTATAATTCATTCTCACGGGAAATCTCAAATATGGGCGCCCCGCACGCTGCAGTGTCATACACCTCCTGATCGAACGGGAATATCGCAGATATCTCAATCCCCAAACTATCTAACTTCTGCTGAAGATTCTCATGAATGCCATTTTTCGGCACCCGGTTCAGTATACAGAACTTTTGTCTGATCGTAATTGAAAGTGAATCGGCTAATTTAAGGATCCGCTGCATGGTCAATGCACCAACAATCGTTGGCTCACTTACAATCATCAGGAAATCTACATTATTCGTAGTCCTGCGGGAGAGATGCTCCATACCAGCTTCATTATCTGTCACAATAAAAGGATAGGTTGTTCCTACTTTATCAAGATATTTCCGCAGAAGATTGTTCACATAACAATAACACTTCGGACCTTCGGGCCTACCCATGGTCAAGAGATCGAATTTGTCCTTTTCAACAATAGATTCCTCAATAGCATACTCAATGTATCTGTCTTTGGACATTCCCGAAAAATCAACCTTCTTTTCTACAATATCCTCACGGAGATCAGCAACGGTACTCTGTACATGCAATCCGAGCAACGAACCTAGTGAGGCGTTAGGATCGGCATCGACAGCAGATACAGGCTTACCAATCTCCTCGGTAATATATCGGATAATAAGAGCAGAAAGGGTTGATTTTCCCGTTCCGCCTTTCCCAGCGACTGCAATATTAAACGCCATATACAAACCTCATAAGTATTATCTAAAATCTATTTATCAAGTTTTCGACTTTCACCCAACTCCACGCTCTCTACAACTTCTGCGGTGAATACCTGTTACGGAACTTTCAATTCCTCCGCTACTGATGGAAATTTTTCAATATCGGTATGAGGTAAAAAGTTTGCTGATATATATTCTTCCATATATTTATTGTTATTCATAAGATCGAAATACGTCATCTTTGATGCAATCGCCCTCGATACTTCATAAGCATCTTTGGAGAAAAGAGACATTTTAGCGCCAATTACAGAAGTATTTCCAACAAACTGAACTTTCGAGATAGAGATATCAGGCAACATTCCAATGGTGATTGCGCTTCGCACATCCAAATAGTTACCAAACCCCCCGGCAAGGTATAGCTGCTCGATATTGTTTATATCCATACCCATAGATTCAATTAATGTGGAAATCGCTGAATAGATAGCAGCCTTAGACCGTATAAGATTTTGAATATCGGCCTGTGTAATGACTATATCCTTTTTTGTGGTAGTTTCGCTTTTATCTGCCAGGATAAACTCATATCCATTATCTGTTTTTCTTAACCGGTCTGTATCTATCCCCTTCTGGAAATTTCCCGTCCTGTCAATAACACCGCTTCTTACAAGAGTTGCCAAACAATCCAGCAATCCTGAGCCGCATATCCCACTCGGAGGAGTATCACCAATTGTCTTGTAGTTAACATCAAAATTCTTTGTTATGTTTATCTTTTCTATAGCGCCTTTCGCTGCCCGCATACCACATGAAATACCACTACCCTCAAAGGAAGGCCCCGCCGACGCTGAACAGCATACCATCCAATCTTTATTACCCAGTACAATTTCGCCATTGGTACCTATATCAATAAGGAGCGACAACGCCTCAGCTTTATCTAACCGTATAGCAAGAACACCGGATGTAATATCACCACCCACATATGCCCCAACACAGGGCAGTGTATACAGTAAACCCTGATTATTAGTTTTTATACCTACTTCAGCAGCCCGGAGAGGAGGTATAAAACTGACGGACGGCAGATAGGGTTCTTTTCTGATATTCGTGGGGTCTAAACCTACCAGGAAGTGAGTCATTACCGTATTTCCAGCACAAACAACAGCGCCGATATCATGAATACTTAACTTATTCCTTTTAACGAGCGTGGATATCAGATGATTTATATCTTCTATGAGAACCTCTTGCATAATGTCCATTGCATTATGCTGCTCAGCATGGATAATTCTCTGGATGTAGTCATCGCCATACTTGATTTGAGAATTATAGGTAGCTTCAATATCAATAGTCTCTGTGCGGCAAAGATCAAGAAGATGAGCTACCACGGTAGTTGTGCCAACGTCTACAGCAACACCGTAGTTATTTGCACTCACATCCCCTGCCTGTACCTCAAGAACCTCAACAGAAGAGCCCCGATATCCAAGGGTAACTGTAACTTTCCATTTACTATTCCTCAAAATAGCAGGCAAATGTTTCAGGACGGTGAAATTCGTTGTCAGATTCTCTAACGGGATGTCTGTCTTAACCATAATATCCTGACAGAGTCTTTCATAATCTGCCATACTATCATCCAGGCTGGGATGGGATAACTCCAGATACAGCTTGCTCACCAGAGGATTTTTCTTAAATTGTTCTGCTCCCAGACTGACCGATGCAAGTGAACCCGGAAATTGCGGATAATCACTCACAAGGATTTGACTTTTATCAAGCCTTGATTCCTCAGGTATTAAAACCTCCAGGTCATCAACTACTTTTGTCCTACAAGCAAGGACATATCCTTGCTTTGTCTCCGATGCAGAAATATGAGTGGTTGGCATACTATCCACCTTGCCACTTTTCAGGATTACCTTACATTTACCGCAGGTGCCATCACCGCCACAGAGGGCATTGATAAACAAATCGCCCTTGTATGATGCGTCAAGAATGGTTTTCCCTTCTTCAATATCTACCGTAACTTCACTGGGAAGAAAATTTATTTTATACTGTGAATTTTTCAATAGTATTCTTTAACATAGATAAAATTTTAAATGGGGATAACAGCTTTCACTGATAAACACCGGCAATTTCTTTCCTCTTAGTAAAATCTACACAATCTGTATCCAATATCAATATTTTATAAAAATATATTTTTAAGGCTTCCACACAGTTTTTAGATACGAGGCGAGCCCTGATGCCTCCCGCGGCCCAACCATTATCTCCCAACCGAGAGTTTCTTGCAATTTTCCAGACATCACAGCTACTAGCCCTGGAATGATAAGTTTTCTGTGCTTTACTTTCGTCTCCACCTGAGCATCTGCCATAGCCTTGGCAACAACTTTATCATTCAGTTTATCACCAGAATATGCCGTCAATACTGAGGTACCACCGGTATCTACGGATAATATGAACGCAGGAATGCGACTTCCCTCAACCTCACCTTCAACCGTATAATACGTAAGCGAGAAATTTGTTGTGAATAAGACCGGAGAATCTTCTTTGGCATCCCCCACGGCATATAATTTTGGTTCAACCTGAATTGGTTTTTGTGGATCAGTAAATATATTTGCCCTGACAGTAAGTAACGGCATAATTCCCCAGGGCTCACAAGTATTGACCACAACAATACCGGCGTACTTTACCAGATAGGTACTAGCCATTGAAATTTCCTGAAATGCATCATCATCACAGGCAAAGGTAATCATAGGAAACCCAAGAGCGCGGAAATTTTTCTTTAACGCAGCCCTTCTTATCCTGGTTAGTTTCTGAAGTATCTCTTTCGGTTTGTCACCGCTAACATCTAGTACAATCTCCTCAACGCCAACCTTCTTTACCCGTTCAGCCAGATCGGCAAGCTCTTCAAGCGTTGGAGCAGTTACCGTCATAGGGCAATTCTTTTCCTTCGCTAACGCAGCCATAGATTCACAATTGTCTGCATTTGCACCGTGGATCAGGGGTCTCTTCTCAGCGCAGTTTGCCAGAGCCGCTTTCATATTATCAACGGAGGTACTGCTCAAAATAATATTCAAATGAGAGCCACCGCTTACTTTCTTTGCCGCATCGGCAAATTTTTCTGCGCTAGCACTCTTGTTGATAATTGCCACAAGATCGATCTCTATCTCTGTGCCAACACGGGACATTTTTAGATTGTTGATTTTCTTTAAACGATTATCAAAAGCAGCATCATCCAGATCGTCATGAAGAGTAACCGCTACGCCTGTAGGATGATAAAATTTTTCCTCATGCCTGAATAATACATTTTCTTCACCGATCTCCACTTTCCTGGCACCTGTACCGACAGTTACAAGTTTAATTGGAGGCGCGGAGGCAGCTCCCAAAACTCGTTTAGCCTCTTCACTCACATCAGGACAATCCGACAGGTTTGCCTTTTTTTGCGCTAGTTGCATAGCAAATGCCAGACATGTGGGTCTTCCACACTTTTTACAATTTGTTTTGGGAAGTAATTTGTAAATGTCTAATCCAGTTAGTGCCATTCTTTACTATCCTTTCGCATAAATAACTATTGCCAAAACCTGACCACAGAAAAAATCTTTATCGTTTCACTATGGTCTCTGTATTCCGTCTTTCTCTTATCAAACAAAAAACCACCCATTTATCCTCTTTGAACGAAGAGGATAAAGGGTGGTTATACAATAACAAATCTTCCATGGGTATTGGGGCAGTTATCATACATTATACTTTTAAATCATCACTCTTCTGTATGATTTTACTGACCAACCCATACTTGAGAGCCTCTTCTGCAGACATCCAAAAATTCCTCTTAGTATCTGTCTCTACCTTTTCCACGGATTGCCCCGTTTCTACTGAAATTAACCGATTAATCTTTTCCCGGCATTTGAGTATTTCAGTCGCTTCAATTTGAATATCAGAAGCAGTTCCATGAATACCGGTAGAAGGCTGATGAATCAGAATACGCGCGCTGGGCAAGCTAAACCGGTTTTCTTTTCTTGATCCAAGAAGGATAATCACAGCAGCGCTAGCAACAACTCCTGTACAGATAGCGTTTATCCTTGGTTTGACAAACCGCATCATATCGTAAATTGCAAAACCAGCATCCGCATCGCCGCCGGGGGAATTGATGAACATTTTGATATCATCATTACTTTCCGCTTCAAGAAGTAAGAGTTGCGTCATGATCTGTTGCGCCATTTTCTTACTCACCTCATCCGTTACCATAACAGTGCGGGTTTTTAATAATTTTGAAACAAAATCTCCGCCTCGTTGCTTTTCCTTTTCTTCTCCGGCATCTTCATCTTTATTTCCTAATAATGGCATAGTAAAAATCATGAATAAACTCCACAGGTAAAAACAAAAATATTACCAGCACAATACTCAATTTATCAAGATACTATAAAGCTGGTTATCATTAATATTGTTTAAGATAAATTTTTAGAACATCGGCGCCAGAACTAATGCGGGGTGATTAACCTTTTGCATGTAATTTAAAACCTCTTCCTCAGTCTGTGCAACGGTCTCATCGGCTATTTTATTGAGAAAATCTTCAAGACCCAGTTCTTCTGCCGTCTTAATAAGAGTTTCTGCTAACTCTTCCTTCAAGGCTTTAGGCATCCAAACAACACGCGCAAGGCCTCCGTCCGCAGAAATAAATTTTCTGCTACCCAAATAAAACTTGCTATGCCCCATAAAACCAGGGGTTTGCAATCCACCACCAACTGTTCCGGCAAGCGTGGAAAATTTCATACCACAAGGGGTCATTTCAACAAAATCACGATCTACCACCATGATTCCATTGGTCATCGGTAACATAGCAGAAATACATTCAAAACATCCACAACTCGTCATCGGGTCTATCATAATGCTGTACAAACTTACCTTCTCTAGCGATCTGTTCGAACCGTTGAATATAAACGAATTGGTGCCTTCCCACTGCCCCAGTCTTTCGTCAACAGTTTTTCCTCTTTCTATTGGTTGGTTTGGACCGGTAGGATTAACCTCATACCCAGCCTTTCCGTCCAACCAGCTAACAGAACCACACAAACCAGAACGTTCCGGGGTAACAACACAAATGTGAGTAGGCGCAAAACTCTGGCAGAGTGTACAGCTATAAAACATACTAACCGAATCATCGGTCATACCTTTTAACCGCGCATCGCGTTCTGTGTATGCGGCGCACACATCTTTCAGGAGTCTTTCCACATCTTCTTTTTTCGTATACAAAGTCACCTGCACCTTATCCAGGATGGCGCCAAACTCACCATGGAATTTAGCATGAATGATATCCCCTATGTGCTTGATCCGAAAACCTGCTTTAAAGGCTTCCTTACTGATACGGTGACGAATAATATCCCTCTGGCCCATATGGAATAAACCCTGAGCCTCACCGAGGAATCGATGCATCTGCCGTTCAAAAATAGGTTCAAAGTCTGGCTGCATTTTTCGACCAGACACCTCAACCATAATACCCAAAGACACACCGGGGCCGGCGGGAATCTCATCCAAATCAGGACCTACAACCTGTACCTTGCCATCCTCAACCTCATCGATTTCTTTGGTGCACACATATTCAAAAGCAGGCACGCCAGGACCGCCAATCTCAATTTGCATATCCTCTTTCCGTATGCGTTCACCCTCAAAGGCAGGGCCGTATGGAACAGGGATATCCAACTTATGAATTGATATCTTTAAGCCACGCACCTCAACACATTTATCAACAATCTTATCAACAGGCACTCTGGAAACCACATGCTCATAGGTACAGACACCGGTAGGTAATATTTCAGGAATATCGATATTAGTAATCGTTGGAAAGCCATAGTTAATGGCACCGGCAGCATTTGCATATTGTTCATCAGTAACTTTAGTGCCCAATGCAAGGACAAAAGCAAAGATACGGTTCTTATTATACAGAAGATTCCTTTTAAAATCCCCCGACGGGACATTACCAAATGAAAGAGCTGCCCTATTGGCAAAACCTAAGGCATATACTGCAGCAGAAGTCTCTTTTCCGAAAGGCACAAGGCGAGTATCCCATCCCATCTGAACGCCTTTTTCAGCTAGCTGTTCAGCAAAAGACACACCAAGATTATCAGATTGTATAAACACATAGAGATTCTTTTGCTGAAGCTCTCTTGCAATCTTGACGGCTGTATCTGCATCAGGAGCACACCCTACTATAGCAGCAAATCCGGGCGCTGTGCCGTCCACAAATTCAATACCCCGTTCACGCATAATAACATCATCTGCTGCCCCTAACCATATCCCGTCTACCGGATGAGGCCCGATTAAATATTTACAGGCCTCATAAACTTCTTCTGCAAAAAGTGTTGCCATACCCGCATCTAAGGTGTGACCCAGGTATGGAACCCAGTGTTTTTCAGCAGGCAATGGAGGCAACATACTCCTTGCTAAACCTATCACATGCACACAATCCTCTAAGGTTTTTACCGGAATACCCGTCATGGAATAAATGATAGGCAAATAATAGGCTGTATTGGGAAATTCCACTTTACAACCAGCCCCCTTTTGTGCAATTGCTTCAGTGAGCTTTTTATCAGCTTTATCTACAATTTGGTATGCACCGCGAATAGCGGCGGAACAGATGATTTTTGACATAAAAAATACCCCTTTAAATCTTTTTCTTAATGATGTCCAGGAACAGGTTTACACTCCCTTTCCAATGCTCTTCGCTCTGCCATATCATAGAGTTTTCTCTCTTTTGCTGTATTTATGCCCAGCGCATCTCTCTTTTTCTCTATATGATCCATCATCATTTTACCTATCTTCTTCAGATCACGCTCAAAATCCCATCGTGCGCCAACCAGATCTTCCATCTCTTTGGTTAATAACCTTTGCATATCGGGCGCGCCGGCTACCGGCGAATTCATACCAAAGACGATATAAATACCAGATGCTACAAAATACTGACCAATAGCAATTGCCTTTTCGCTCATCCATTCCAAACATGCACCGGCAACCGGTAAATCGCTAATATCGTTTCCTAAACCGCCTTCTTTTGCCATTTCAGAACATGCTATCAAAATACGGCTATTATCGACACAGGCGCCAGAATGAAGGACAGGTGGTATACCTACCGCTTCACAAACTTCCCGGAGCCCTTTACCGCATTCATCTTTTAATTCAGGAATCATCAGTCCACCGGAAGCGCATTGCCCCGCAGCACAACCGGTCGCCACTACTAATATGTTGTTGGCTATGAGTTCCTTTACCAGATTTACGTAATTCTGGTCACATGCGCCTGCCCTGGGACTTGTGCAACCGGCAATTCCCACAACACCGCGGATCCTTCCGTTTATGATATTATCGTTCAAAGGACGGTAACTTGCACGGAACCTGCCGCCTAACATATATTTAATCGTCTCATGGCTAAAACCGGCAATAACGCTCGGCTCGGCACCACCTGGAATAAACACCTTATTATTATCGCGGTTTTTATAGTTATCAATAGCCATCATAACAATCTTCTTTGCTGCTTCGATGGCATGCTCATCAGTAAACTCTACATGTTCCGCGCCATCGATCTTTGCCTTTGATAAGGTCGTAACAATTTTTGTATGGAAATGCTTTGCTGTTTCAACCAAAGCTTGCATCACGCATTGTATATCAACAACCATCAACTCAACCGCACCGGTTGCGATAGCTCCTTCTTGTATGGTCATATGACCGGCCATAGGAATTCCATGCCGAATGAGAAGCTCATTCGCAGTACAACACAGACCGGCAATCACAAGACCTTTTGCCCCCGTTGCATGTACCGCTTTTATGACATCCGGATCACCCGAAGCAAGGACAATGGCTTCGGCAAGCTGAGGTTCATGCCCGTGAACAACGATATTTATATGGTCTTTTTTCATAACACCTAAGTTTGATTTTCCCTGTACAGGCTTCGGCGTGCCGAACATAATATCCTGCAGTTCGGTTGCTATCATACAACCACCCCACCCATCCGCTAACGCCACGCGCATGGACTGCTTGGTAAGGTTCCGGTAGTCCTGATCACCGCCCATCCCTGTCCGGTGCAAACTCTCAGTAACCTCACGGTCAATTGCTCTGGGCGCGATGCCTAATTTTTCCCATATCTTTTGACGAGCTTCCGGCGCCCTTTTAAGGAACAACAAAGTGCCATAAGGTTTTCCAAACTCCATTAATGCCATCTCGCCAACCTCTTCAGCGATTTCATTTATCTTGCGGTCCTTTGTCTTCACGCCAAAACACTCAGCAACCATCATAAGTTTATCCACATCTTTAATACGGTAACCTGGCGCTTCACCCCTTGCGGTAGCAACTAAAAGGTGAGCTGCGGCACGCGCATGGTCAGAGTGGCAGGCAGTGCCAGCGCCATTCATACGAAGATAATGCCGGGCTGCAAAGGTATTAGCATCAGCTCCACAAACACCTTTCTTTGGTCCATTCCCAAAAGGATCGATATTGCATGGTCCATAGTTACAATGACGGCAACACAATGCAAGGCTACCATATCCACACTGAGGAAGCTGGGCCTGGTATCTGTCATACATGGTTTCTACTTTAATTTCTTTCATCCGATCAAGCATTACCTGATCCACTGTTTTTTGTTTTTCTTCCATACAAAAATCCTCCGTTATTATTTTTTATGAATACCCAGTACAACTCCAAGTTAGCTTATGCGGCTATACTGAATATTCATTCCATTTCTCCATTTCTTAATGATAAATGGAATGATACATTATAATGGTAAATACATTATAAAATCAAGGGAAAATACAAACTCTACCCACCTTTTATACAATCTTCCAGCTTATCTTTTATTTGCTTAACTTCCGATAGCAACTGCTTATTTTCGTTGAAAACCGCTCGTCCCTCAATATCCGATTCGACAATCCTGTCGCTATAGGAAATAAATCCCAGGACAGGCACACCGTTCAATCCTTTTTCAATCAAAGCTTTATGCTCATTCGATGCTACTTTATTCCCCACTGCATAAATCGAATTAAGACCTATATCATCTGCTAATTTTTTGACTTGAAAAGCTGTTTGTATACTCTTCGAACCAGG
Source organism: Candidatus Jettenia ecosi (assembly GCA_005524015.1). Lineage (GTDB taxonomy): Bacteria > Planctomycetota > Brocadiia > Brocadiales > Brocadiaceae > Jettenia > Jettenia ecosi. The sequence goes on along the minus strand of SULG01000005.1, from coordinate 21,449 downwards.
TTCTACTATTATAATTAAGGCATTTACTGCCCTTACCGTGGCACGACCAAGATGTTCAACTCCAGCCTCCATGTCCACAATCACAATCTCATCCCGTTGCAAGATTAAATGACTCAGTAATGTCCTTAGGAAGGCGCTTTCCGGACATGCACAACCACCTCCGCCTCTCTTCACAGCCCCCAGCACCATGAGCTTTATACCATCTTGTTCCAGCGAAAATTTATCAGGCAAATCGGAAACTGCTGGATTTAACTGGAAGAACTTTCCGTATTCTTCAGAAGTAGCGCCTGTGCGCTCCTTTATCAAGTCCTTCATCTGACTGATCGGTACTATTTCAGTTACATTTTTAATCCCCAGAGTTGCTGCTAAATTTGACACCGGGTCTGCATCTATTGCTATAACCCTTTTCCCACATTCTGTAAAAACCTTTGCCAATGCAGCCACGAAGGTTGTTTTTCCAACACCTCCCTTGCCTGAGACCGCTATTTTCATATCAATTACCCTTTTCGCTCAAATCAATATTTTAATGAATACCATGCCATCTATTTGTATTATGTAATCATTATTATTTACTAATAATATTATGTATAAAGTTTAGCAAATAACTAAATAATAACCAAGAAAATTTCAAAAATAACTATTCATTATTCTGTCTATTTTTCTTTTATGCACTTTCACAATTAATCCTTTGAGAGCATTGACAAAACAGCCTTTTTACCATCCATAAGATTAGAAAGGGTCAAACCAAAAATACGTTGACTAAAATTAGGAGTCCATGCCCTTGCAGATAATCGGCAATGCCTCTGCTTGTTTTCCTTTGGGAGAGACGGGTAAATCGCAATATCGTACCCCGATGCCTTCCGTAAAATATTCTCATGCTCCCGATGCCAAACTTGTTCATCAATCTCCAAATCCAGCCCGAACCTAATAAAATGCTCGCCAAGTGGCGCCTCACAATACAGCCTGTCTTCTTTCAGATTATCTCTGAACTTTATCAAAAATACCCCGTTCCAATTTCCATCAAAGGGAAAATCCTCTGATTCCAGCTTAAAATCATGCTTAGCACATGCAAAATCAAGGAGTTGATTTCGCATGGCCTCTAAATCCGATCTATCCGGCCTTCTTTTTTCTTTCATAACGTTCCTCATTCCTCCAAAAACAAAAGAGAACCAATACTTTTATTTTACCCGAATATATTGGTTTTCTTTATCCTTTTTGCTTTCCCCGTTTCTGCTCATACATTCGCTTATCTGCTTGCACAAGCAATTCATCAATAGAGCACGGACGTTCAGGATTATAGTAAGTTATACCCATACTAATCGATATCGTAAAGGAACGATTCCCTTTTTTATTGTGCAGATCGATTTTTTCCTGCAAACGGTTATGAACAATATTACCGCCAGTATCGGTATTTTCCATCATGAGAACCACAAACTCATCCCCACCAATACGGGCAATAATGTCCGATTCACGAAAGGTCTCTTTCAGTATATTTGCTACATCAATCAATGCAAAGTCTCCTTCCTGATGACCCAGCGTATCATTAATCCTTTTCAGTCCATCTAAATCGATAAAAATCAGCCACATTCCTCTTTTAATCCTGTTAGCAGTTTTTAACTGTTGTCCGGCAAGGGTTAAAAATCCACGACGGTTATTAAGGCCGGTAAGCTCATCAACAAGCGATAAGACACGGAGTTCTTCCTCCATTCGCTTACGCACAGTACTATCACGGATAATTGCTGTATAAAATGTTCCCTTTCCCGTCTTCCAATCGCTGATGGAAAGCTCCATGGGAAATTCACCGCCATCTTTCCTCAGTCCGTGTACCTCAATGGTTTTACCAATAATCTTTTTTTTGCCCGTTAAGTGCATACGCTCTACTCCCATGATATGAGCATCCCGGTACCGTTCGGGCATCAGGGGAGTTAATGGCTTGCCAAATACTTTTTCTTCTGAATAGCCAAAGATACTCTGAGCTCCTTTGTTCCAGGATATAATATTCCCACTGCTATCCGCTAAAATGATTGCATCTGTTGCTGTTTGCACTACGGTACGGAACCGCTCTTCACTCTCCCGCAGCAATTTCTCGGTATGCTTTTGCTGTATACCGAGAGCAATAGTGTCCGCTACGGAGCCTAATGATTCTAATGCCGATACCTTAAGCTGTTTTTTACTGAACATCGCCATGACTCCTACAACATTACCTTCAATAATGAGCGGATAGCCAGCGAAAGCAACTATTCCTTCCTGCTTCGCCCATTCCTGATCATGGATATGAGAATCGCCGATGATAGCATTCGTCAAATATGGCTTGCGGTTTTTGGCAACAAGTCCGATTTTAAACTTACCAACAGGCACACGGCTATGGGCTCCGTCAATATGGGCATACATCCCTGCACTAGCCTGTAATTCCAGATTTGCATCCTCTTTATTAAGGGTCCAGATACGAGCAAACGCTGCATCCAGATGTTTAACCATAGATGTAGCACAACCTTGTAACACATTCTGTAAGGTTTTACCTTGTGTAACAACAATACCTACATCAGCAATGAAGGCTGCCAGGCGCATTCGTTCCGTAAGCTCATCATTCACACACTTATGCTCAGTTATTTCATGCATCAATTCACGGTTAACCAAATTGATTCCCTGTGCGCGCATTTGAGCTGTCTGGGCAAAATAAACGAGCATGGCAAGCAAAATGCTTATAAAAATGCCGGAAATTAAAAAGTATTCCGGAATATAAGAGCGTATTTGCGCAAATCGCTCCGATCCGGGCCAAACACGCACAAGCCAGGTAATTCCATAAAGGTTAACGCTTACTTCCCGGCCCCATTTCATTTCACGCAAGTTGTTGTACACTTCTCGTCTGTATATTTCTTCATTACCATCAAAAATTGCAAGTGAATAGCCAGGGGTAATATTCTTTAATTCGGCATCAAAGAGCGTTTTGAAACGAAACACACCCACAATAAACCCATCAAAATTCCTGCCCTTAAATACCGGCACATAACCCAGAAATCCCTTCCCACCCTGAGCAAAATCTATAGCAGGCGTTATCGTAATTTCTCCTGTAGCACAAGCCTTCTCAAGCGCAATACTTCTCTTCTTCTCATGTAAAAGGTTAAGGTCTGGAACAACCTCATTTCCTCCAGGCGGCACAATCCATCGTACCATTGACGAACGGTCTATCCATTCAATGGACTGAAAACCCTTGAGATGTTTAAGATAAAACAGCGCATCCGACTCCCACGCCTCTTTTGGTGTGCCACCCTGTATCTCCCAGCGTTTAGCCATACGCAGGAGTGATGACATTTTATAATCAATACGAGCTAACAACTCATTTTTTACAATAAGTAATTGCGACTCAGTAAGTTGCTCAATTTGAGAATTCTCATGTCTTAACACTATATGCCATGTAAAAAGCGTTCCTGTTATAGCGCTCAGGCCGATAATAATAGGGAGTAATACTTGTAAGACTTTTCTTTTCACTTTATCCTTTGTCAATACTTTAGCTACTTCCATTTCGAAAAAATTTATTTTCTCAACCATTGAGCAGCATCTTTTGCCCAGTACGTTAAGATGATATCAGCGCCGGCGCGTTTGATGCTTGTCAAAATTTCCAACGCTACACGTTTTTCATCGATCCAGCCCTTCTCCGCTGCAGCCTTCACAACAGAAAATTCACCGCTCACATTGTAAGCTGCAACAGGATAATTGAATTTATCTTTTATTATACGGATAATATCAAGATAGGCCAACGCCGGCTTTACCATTACAATATCGGCTCCCTCTTCTATATCCAGCGACACCTCACGAAGCGCCTCAGCGGCGTTGTGAGGGTCCATCTGATATGAAGAGCGGTCGCCAAATCCGGGTGTAGACTCAGCGGCCTCCCGGAAGGGGCCGTAGAAACCTGATGCATATTTGGCAGAATATGCCATAACGGGAATGTGCTCAAAACCATTCCCGTCGAGTCCCTGTCGAATCGCACCTACACGGCCATCCATCATATCACTCGGAGCTATAATATCTGCGCCTGCCTTCGCATGGGAAACTGATTCTTTTACCAGCAGTTCCAGAGTCATATCGTTGTCTACTTCAAAATGACCTGTCCTGTCATCCGTTCTAACGAAACCACAGTGGCCGTGATTAGTATATTCACACATGCAAACGTCGGTAATCACAAGGATATTTTTTACTTCTCTCTTAAGAGCAATAATTGCTTTCTGAATAATACCTTCATCTGCATAGGCATCGGAACCCATTTCATCTTTTTTCTCGGGGATCCCGAATAGGATAATGCCGGGAATGCCAAGTCCCTCCAAAATTTTCACCTCTTCAACCAGCTTGTCAGCAGACATCTGAAAATTTCCTGGCATAGAAGGTATCGGCTGTTTAATACCTTTTCCGGGGCGGACAAAAAGGGGCATAATCAAGTTGTCTATCGATATCTGTGTTTCTCGTACCAGCCGCCTTATATTTTCATTGCTGCGCAATCTGCGTAAACGTCGTTCTGGGAATCCCATAATATTTTCTCTTATAAAATGTTTGGAAAATCATGTTCCCGAACCTCATCAGGAACAGGTTTTAAAATACGTTAATATATTATCATCTGGATGTTTGACTTCAATAAAAATAATTGCTAAAATCCGGTATTACATTCGTGAGAAGGTACACCACAGAGAGTTATTACGAAAAATTTTATATACAGGTATAGTATCAATGAACACACCTGAAGTTAAACCCATTTCCTTATTACAAGATTTGATTGAGCTGACGCAGAAATTACGCAGCAAAGATGGATGTCCATGGGATAAAGAACAGAGCCACATGTCTCTAAAGCCACATTTAATAGAAGAGGCATATGAGGTAATAGATGCAATAGATTCTGGAGACCCGTCTAAACTCAAGGAAGAACTTGCTGATCTCTTTTTTCATATTATCTTCCATTGTCAAATTGCCAAAGAAAAAGGACAGTTTGATATAGGCGGTGTAATGACACTGTGTCTTGATAAGATGACACGTCGCCATCCGCACGTCTTTGGAGATGCCACAGCAACCACTCCGGAAGAGGTAATTCATCAATGGGAGGAGATCAAAAAAAAGGAGAAAGGATATGAAGAAAGAAAATCTGTTGTAGACGGCTTGCCGAAATATCTCCCGGCGCTTCAAAAGGCTCAGAAGGTACAAAAGAAAGTTGCAAAAGTAGGTTTTGATTGGACAAATATCAACGATGTAATCGCCAAGGTGGATGAAGAACTTGCGGAGGTCAAAGAGGCAATCCGTGAAAAAAAACCGGAACATATAGAAGAGGAGGTGGGAGACCTCCTGTTTTCCATGGTAAATCTCTCCCGTTTTTTGAAGCTCGATACGGAAAATGTACTCCACAAGACAATCTATAAATTTGTTGATCGCTTTAAAAAAGTTGAAGCAGAACTTGCTTCTATGGGAAAAGATATTGAAACATGTACCTTAGAGGAAATGGATGCTGTCTGGAATAAGATAAAGGTAAAAGACAAAAAATCTTAAATCTATAACGAAAAGACACAGATTTTTCTGTATTCTCTCATAATTTATAATATCCAGGTGACAAGACATATTCCTTGATTTTAAACCCGGATTCTGATATTTTCATAAAGTTCCAATTATAGAGGTTTTTGCTGCCTTTGGCAGTAGCTTCGCAGGTTCAATTACCCTCGATTAAACCATACGTGTGAACTCAGCCAGGAAATTTGAGCTGTGCTCACCGTGGTAACCATACCGAACGTTTCATTTCAATCGGGGACAATTGAATCAGCATTATGGAGTTGTTTTGCATTTATTATCCTACACAAGATGGAAAAACTACTGAAACAATCATCAATATATGACATCCTCAAAAAGGCGGAAGGTGGTGAACGGCTCAGTTTTGATGATGGAGTGCGGCTTTTCAGGTCCAATGATATTCTCCCTATTGGCCATACAGCAAATAGTATCCGTGAACGGAAAAATGGTAATGTGGCATATTACATTATCAATCGCCACATTAACTATTCCAATATTTGTGAGAATCGGTGCAAGTTCTGCGCATTCAGCCGAGATAAAGAAGAAGCAGGCTCATATGTCATGGATACGGAAGAAATTCTGGAAAAGGCTGTAGCTGCTACAGAGGAAGGCGCAACAGAATTACATATTGTAGGCGGATTACACCCAGACCTCCCCTTCGACTTCTACAGAAAGATGATTCACGAAATTCATGAAAGATGTCCTGAAGTACACATCAAGGCATTTACCGCTGTAGAGATAGAACATTTATCCCGACTGGCAAAACTCTCCGTGCATCAAACGTTGAAAATACTCAAAGAGGCAGGACTTGGTTCCTTACCGGGAGGTGGCGCTGAGGTATTTTCTTCAAAGGTACGCGAGCAGCTGTGTCCGGAAAAACTCAGTGGCGAAGGCTGGCTACAGGTAATGCGTGAGGCCCATAATTTGGGATTACAGAGCAATGCGACTATGCTTTATGGTCACATTGAAACGCCCGAGGAGAGGGTTAATCATCTTATGAAGTTACGAGAGCTTCAGGATGAGACAGGCGGCTTTATGGCTTTTATTCCACTAGCGTTTCATCCCAAAAATACTGAATTATCCAGTCATTTCAGTACCACAGCAATGCTGGACTTGAAGGTCATCTCAATCAGCCGGTTAATGCTGGATAATTTTGATCATATAAAAGCGTATTGGATCATGCTGGGAATTAAACTATCCCAGATATCTCTGAGCTTTGGAGTGGATGATATTGATGGAACGATACAAGAAGAAAAAATTACCCATGCTGCCGGCGCTGAGACCCCGGAGGCATTATCTGTTCGTGAGATTACTACGTTAATTAAAGAAGCCGGTCGTGTTCCCGCAGAACGCGATACCCTTTATAATTTGGTAAAAAGAAAACAACAAAACATCATACTTCAAAAAGCATAGGTTAATACTCGTAGTATTCACCACAGAATTTCATGGAATACCATCGAAGCATAGAAAAACTAATAAATTTTAATAATTCCTTTATTCAAAATTTTTATCATTTTCTGTAACATTCTGTGTCTTTCCGTGGTAAACCCTTATACATTTGAATGAGGAGGTCTTTCAAATCAATGACTACATTTCCAAAACTCTTTAGTCCTTTTAAGATTGGTTCTCTTGCTATAAAGAACCGCATGGTAATGTCGCCTATGGAAACTCATTTGTGCGATAAAGAAGGTTTTGTAACAGAAGAGATTATCGCTTATTACAAAGAGCGTATATTGGGAGGGATAGGTTATATTACCCTGGAAAACACCACTGTAGAACCAGCCGGCAGGGTTAATGACGGCATGCTGTGCATACATGATGATAAATTCATTCCGGGATCAAAAAGGCTGACGGATTCTATACATGCTATAGATGGAAAGATTGTTATACAATTGAGTCATGCAGGAAAGGAGGCTTTACCTTATTTTACTAATTTAGAGCCTGTGGCCCCTTCCGCTATTCCCAGTCCTTTAACGAAACAAATGCCCAGGGAATTATCTGTCGATGAGGTCAGATCCATGGTCAATAAATTTGCTGAGGCTGCTGCCCGCGCCGTTAAGGCCGGGTTCGATGGTGTTGAAATCCATATGGCGCATGGCTATCTGGTTAACCAGTTCCTTTCTCCTGAATCCAATATACGAACTGATGATTATGGAGGAGACACACATCGCCGTTCACGTTTTGCAAAGGAAATCGTTGAAAGTATCAGAAAATGCGTCCCCAGAGATTATCCTGTCATCTGCCGTATTAGTGCGGATGAATATACCGATGCAGGACTCAAATTAGAGGAAAGCAAAGAGATTGCAAAGATATTAGAAAAGGCAGGCGCTAGCGCTATTCATGTTTCTGCATGTAATTATGCATCCGCTTTCTATAACATACCGTGCTACTATCTGGAAGAAGGATGCTTTATTCATCTTGCAGAAAGCATTAAGTCTGTTGTAAAGATACCCGTGCTGGCAGTCGGCAGGATCATAGACCCTGCTATGGCTGAAAATACGCTACAAGAAAATAAGGCTGACCTTATTGTATTCGGCCGTGTCCTTATTGCGGACCCACACTTTCCTAATAAGGTGAGAGAAGGCCAGATGGCTGATATAAGGACTTGTCTGAGTTGTAACCGATGCATTGAGAGTATTTCTGATAAAAGGCTTATATGTACTGTTAATCCTTATCTCGGAAGAGAAGGTGTCTCTCATTTACAAAAAACTGCACATCCCAAAAAGATCTTGATTGTTGGTGGCGGACCAGCTGGGTTATCTGCTGCGCACCTATTATCTGTCCGCGGACACAATGTTACGTTATGGGAAAAAGAATCGCAACTGGGAGGAAGTTTTCATTACGCCTCTATGGCGCCCAAGAAAGACCCTATGAGGAAGTTTCTCGATTATTTAATAAATCAGGTGAAAAAAACAGATACGGCGGTACACCTCAATAGAGAAGCTACTGAGATGTCTATTAGGCAATTTGCGGCTGATGCAGTCGTCCTCGCTCATGGAGCCAGTAACATTCCTGTAGAAATCAATGGCACAAAAAATAATGGCGTACTCAATGTCAAACAGGCCTTTTCAACAGCCCATTCATTGGGGAATACTATTGCAATTGTTGGAGGAGGACCTGAAGGTTGTGAGCTTGCAGACTTCCTTGCATCCCAGGGTAAAAAGATTACCCTTATAGAAATGAGGCGCGTTCTTGGATTGGAATTAGTCGCACATCCCCGCTATCATATTGGCGAACGTCTTAAAAAGATGGGCGCTCAGCTATATCTGAATACAAAGGTAACTGAGGTTGGGCAGAACTACATAATCATCAGCCGTCGAAGGGAATCAGATCAAAAACTCGAAGGTTTTGATACTATTATCATTCCCACACTCCACCAACCCAATAACACCCTTGCAACATCTCTTCAAGACTCTATGCAAGAAGTGTATACCATTGGTGATGCCATAGGAGGCCGTACTGCACTTGAAGCTGTTGCAGAAGGGGTAGAGATTGGAATGAAATTATAACAGATATTCCAGATGAATAATCATGCAAGGAAAAAAACAATTGTAATCGGATTGGACGGCACCCCTTATAGCCTCATCTGTAAATTAATACAACAAGGTGTATGTCCAAATTTATCCAGCTTGATCTCTACCGGCTCATTACGGGAAATAAAATCTACACACCCTCCTGTATCCTCTGTGGCATGGACATCTTTTATGACAGGTATGAATCCGGCTAAACATGGGATTTTTGGCTTTGTAGATAGGATTCCCCATACGTATGATGTGTATTATCCAAACTCCCGTCACATAAAGAGTGAACCAATTTGGAACATCCTTCGCAAGCACAACATGCGATCTGTTCTCATTAATATACCATCGACATATCCGGTATCAGAGATATATGGCATACTTATTGCTGGTTTTGTAGCTGTAGATCTTGCACGTGCAACGTTCCCAAATTCAATTGTCCCAGTTTTAAAAGAAATGAGGTACAAAATTGATGTTGATACACAACTCATCAATGAATCTGAAGATCAGTTAATTCGGGACTTATACCTGACATTAGAAAAAAGAATACAGGCAATCCTTCACTTCATGAAGAGTGAGGCTTTTAGTCTTTTTGTTGCAATTTTTACCGAGACAGATAGATTGCACCACTTTTTCTGGGAGTCTGCTATAAGAAATAATACAAAATACAGTTCCTTATTTTTGGATTATTACAAGACAATTGATATCTTTCTTGGTAAGGTTATGGAAAACATTGATGGCGATACGACCCTCATAATTTTATCAGACCACGGATTTTGTGAATTAAAACGAGAGGTATATATAAATTACTGGTTACAAGAAGAGGGATATTTACATTTTAAAATAATTCCTCCTAAATCTCTCCACAATATAGGAGAAGGTTCGATGGCTTATTGTCTGGATCCGGGAAGACTTTATATCAATTTAAGAGGCAGAGAGCCCAATGGATGTATAGAGGCCGGCTATCATTATGAGCAATTGAGAAAGATGCTTATGTCCAAACTTACAGAGATAAGAGATCCCACTACAAATATACCTATCATAGACAGGGTCTATAAACGGGAAGAGATTTATCATGGAATATACTTTGATAAAGCGCCCGATCTTGTCATCAAGCCCAGACAAGGCTACGATTTAAAAGGCGCCATGTATCATACAACACTATTCGACAAAGGTATTTTTCGCGGTATGCATACGTATGATGATGCCTTTGTATATATTAATAAAAAAAATGTTATCAAGCACTCGTTGGAGATTATTGATGTTACCGCAACTATTTTAGCATCACTGGATATCCCAATACCAGGCGATATGGACGGTATCAATTTTATAAAATGGAATTAACAATTATTGGTTCTGGCACAGGAATGCCTTCTAAAACAAGGGCATATCCTTGTATACATCTCAAGATAAAAGATAAACACCTCATTTTTGATACAGGCCCTGGCTCTCTGCGTCAACTATTCCTCATTGATGTTACCTATTTGGATATCAATCACCTATATTATACCCATTTTCACCTGGACCACTCATTAGACCTTGCATCTATTCTCTTTACTATGCGGTATAATCAACCTGTAAGAACCCAACCTCTTTATATTACAGGTCCAATCGGTTTAAAGGCATTTTATGAGAAATTATTATCGGCCTTTGGGGAAACGATAAAACCAAAAGATTTTCAGATATATCTTGAGGAGATCGATAAAGGGGAGCTGGTCTATGATGAATGGAAGATCATTGCGGAGCCCTTACAACATTCAATGCAAAGTATTGGCTTCCGGATAGAGTCACCTCATGGTAAAGCAATGGTGTATTCCGGAGATACTGATTATTGCGATGGCATTCTTCGTTTAGCCAAAAGAGTTAATACCCTGGTTCTTGAATGCTCTTTTCCTGATGACCAAAAGATTCAAGGTCACCTCACGCCCCGATTGTGTGCCCAGATTGCGCATGAATCACAATGCGATAGATTAATACTTACCCACCTTTATCCAACCTGTGATAGAACCATAAAAGAAAATAAAAATTTGTTAAAAGAACTAAAAAAAATTTATAATGGCAAAATTGCCTTCGCAGAAGATTTTGATAAATTTACTCTTTAATAGGGATGAAATATGGGCGCATTAAACAGACCTGAAGAATCATATGCTATTATCATAGCCGATATGTTGAATGATTTCGTCAATGAACATGCCCCTCTTGAAGTACCCAAATCAAGAATGATAATTGATCCTATTAGGGCGGAGATAAAAAAGGCGAGAAAGAAACGGGTCCCTATAATTTACTGTTGTGATGCACACAAAAATAATGACCGGGAATTTCAATTATGGCCAAGGCATGCCGTGAAAGGAACGGAGGGAGCACAAGTCATTTGGCAGCTTGAGCCTCAGAAAGAAGATTATATGATAGCAAAAACAAGCTATTCTTGTTTCTATAAAACATCGCTGGATACATTACTAAAGAAATTGGGGATAACCGGGGTAATGATTACTGGTGTTGTAACGAATATTTGTGTTTTATACACAGCGGCAGAGGCTTATATGAGAGGCTATAAGATTGTGATACCTCAAGATTGCGTTGCGGCGCTTACCCAAAGCGAGCACCAATTCGTTTTGCAACAAATGAAGCGTATTTTCCATGCAAAGATAGTATAATTTTCTCAATAACAAAAAAAGGTATACATAAAAATACTAAAATACAAAACGAAGAGGGCATGTAAAACGTGCATTTTACATACCCCCTTATTTTTTGCCGCTATGGATATTGAATTACCAATATATTTTCAGCAAATTATTTTGTTGCAAAATTTCTTACAACCATTGCCATCTTTTCAATCATTTCAGGTGACATCTTTCCCTGGTAACCAGGGCATTTTCCCTTCCCCTGATTGATATGCTTTACGAGAGCTTCATCAGTCCAGGCAGACTGGAAGCCAGCATCAGTAAAATCAGGCACGCCGTATTCATGTCCTTTAGCAGTCCCCTTACCACCGTTTCCGTGGCAGTAATAACAGCTCTCTTGAACCGCAAAGCCCAAACCTGCGAAAATCGTATATGGGCTCTTCGTAGTATCACCAGCCTTGTGCTCTGTTAAGGCCCAGGTGGAACTAGCTAAAGATAAACCCAATCCTGCAACGATGGGTACGATATACGATAGGCGAAACATTTTCATAATTCAACTCCTCTCATTGTATGATTATTAGTAAACACTTAAGATATTACGGAACGAGCTTTAGTTCTGATTTATAAATCTTATGGCAATTCCTGCAAGCAATGGTAAGCCTTCTAAACTGTACCTGGATTTCTTCTAAATCCTTACTAGATGCTGCTTTTTCAATCTCATTTGCATGATAGATAGCTTCTTCATTTAAAACTTTGTAATTCTTATCTGGTGAAATACTGTCCAAAGAAATCTTTGAGTCTGAAGAGATTGACTTTGCATGTTCAGTAAATTTTGCAAACTGAGCATCATCTGCCGCTGAAAGTCCTGTCATTGCCCTCATTCCCTGAAAGTTATCCCACATCTTTTTGCATAATTCGCTCTGGGTCTGTCCATAACTAACTGATGCCATTGCAGTAACGAATAAAGCAACTGTCCCGGCAAAAATACTTTTTTTTAGCCTCATTTTTCCCATCCTCACTTTCCTTTTAAAATAACTTATATGCTTAGCACTATTTCTACAATATATTAAACTTTTCTATAACTATTTTTTTGGAACAAGACTATTTAAACTGTAGATAGGGTACCTATTCTTCAGTTAGCATCTCTAAAATTTAGTTATAAGCCCCCGTCTTCAGACCTTCCACTTCACCTCCCTTCATACCAAAAATATATGGAATAGCATTGAGCAGTATAGAACAACTTAGCACTCCGCAAACAATCTAAATAATCAAGCTAATTTGTTATATTCAAGGATCCTCAATAATCAAGTATAATGAAACAGGTACTGCGACTATTTTGTTTAACCTATCTGCTATGAAATTTCTACAGATTTAGGTATTAAGGTGGAAATAGACTTCTGCGCTACAAGATTATTTGATTATTTTGATAAACCCTCACTAGTCTAGAATCACAAAGAAGCACATAAATGCGAAGAACAAAGTAGTTAGAAGCTAACTCGTAATTGTAATGATTTTCCCTGAATTAGCCCTACTACAACATCAAAGGATTGCCATGCGGGATTTTTGAAACAATACTTTTGGACTAATTTTAAAAACAAAATTTTTGACAATATATCATTGAACACAAGATGAGTCAAGCAAAAATTTTGTTTGCACAACTATTGAAAGAATTTCAAAAATCCATTTTCCTTTTTAATAAATTTGATCAATAAATCTGAAGTTTTCCCCAAATATCTGTTACCAATCTTTTGGAACACTCGGCTCCTTTGGCGCAGGAATCTCTTCCTGCCCGGGTTGTAACTCATTCTTCTTGCCTGGATATAATTGCGGATAAATATGAATCCCCAGATGCTTATGACATAATGCGCACGTTTGCCTTAACCGCCGGACCTGCCATTGAGAATCCTCTAAGGAACCTTGTTCATCCTTATTCTTTACAACTTCAAGCATTTTTTCAGCCTCTGCTAGCATTGTCTTATTAAGGTCCTGATACTTTTTATCATCAGGCCGGGAAAACTTACTAATGATTATTTTTGTTTGCTGTACAATATTAACGCTTGCTTCAGCGATAAGATTCCAATCATTATTCGTATATTTATAATATCCTGATATTTGTTCTACAGCCTTGTAACTTTTATCTATTTCACCCATAATCCTGGCTAATTCGCTCTTTTCCTTATCGCTTTTAGCAGGCGATTCTTCAGCAAACGCGCAAATCGCCATACCACAAGTACCAATAACAATTATCAATGCCGCTAAAAAACCTTTTCTAACCAATGTCCTTTACCTCCGTCAAAGAATAAAATCAATCTCTTACGAAATCAAAGCATTCATAATAGCTTCAATTTTTATCCCAAGTAGCACATGTCGTACCAAAATAAGTAAAAGAACCAACATGTTTCATGTCAATAGTTTAACACTACCAGTTTAAAGCAAACTATGTAATTTATAAAAAAATGGCTTAAATTAACCACACAAATAGAGATATATACCAAAATCAATTATGCAAAATAATAAAATGGTTATTATAAAAATATTTTAGTATATGTCAAATATTTAATTTAGCTGGAAGGTTTGTTATTCTGTCTCAAATTGACCCGTTTTGTGAAGATATTTTGGCTGATCAAGTTCTGATATCCTGAGTATATATTCTGCATCTGAAATCTTGGTATACCAGTGTCCAGTAATACGGGCTACATTTGTTAAAGCAACGTAAAACCCGATTAACATAAGGGCATAAAGTCCATAATGAATTTTTTTTCGGTCTCTCATGAGTTTCATATCTAATGCTCCATTTACCGGACAAGCATTAACACAATCATAACACGCTACACATTCATGAGTCAGGACATGCCTCTTTTTTTCTACGATAATATGTGACGGACATGCTTTGGTACATTTACCACAGTCAATACACTTTTTCGCATCTCGCGCAACTCTGAAAGGACTCGCATAAGCAATAATACCTAACAAAGCGCCGTAAGGGCAGAAAAAACGGCACCAAAAGTTTTTGTTAACAAGTGAAATGACCAGCATTGCCAGTATAACCGATAACGCCATGCCAGACATATTCGTGAAAAATTTCAGCATTTTAACGTCCGCTACACGAATAAAAGGCACACGCGTGTACATCATTTCCAATTGCGCAATAGGCATTTTGATAATAATGACCTGGATAAAGAAGGCAAGAATTGCGTATTTCCATGCCCGTGCAATTCTATCATTAACTTTATCTGGCCAGAATCTTCTGGGTACGGCAAATGGCAATACTATCGCCAGAACATAGGCAGGAATGAGATGCCTGAAAATAGGTAATTTGAAAGATTCCATGGTCAACACTTCTAAAATCAGCAAGGCAATAATGGGTACGAAAATAAGGCTCAAGCCCGCTGTAAATCTTGTGGGCACATTCCGCACTATATGAGAAACTCGTTGCGGAAGTTTTTTTAAAAACCAATCCCCCAATCGCCATTCCCATTCAGAAATAGTGCCGATAGGGCAAATCCAACCACAGAAGCCTCTCCGGAAAAACAGGGCTGTTAAAAGTAGTGTCCCAAAAATAACAAATCCTGCTGGATGAATGGAACTAATCCTCCCTGTCCCAAAAAAGTATTTTGTGCCCATAAGCGCACTAATTGGCAAAAAGGACTCTACCCCCGGCGGCCTCGGCATGTAGAATCCCTTTCCACCTGACTCACAATAGCTAACAAAGGTATAAAACTGCCAGCCAATAATACATACTACAATAAGAAATGCTAGTTGTGTATACCATCGAACTCTTTGAGAATTCAACTTTTTCTTTTTATTTTTAACAGCCTTTTTGGTATTTGACTTTTTAATCTCCATAGAGAGGTCATGAACTAGCACAGACGTAGAATATTGTTGTTTCACTTCTTCCAAGTAACATCCTCCATATTTTTGTTTAGGTATCACTAAAGTACTTGATTCACAGCAATCGAAAGTTTAGAATGCTATGCAGCAGCAGTTAATGTGCAAAATATTATATTAATAAAAATTAACCTATGTATGCAAGCAATTTTGGCGCAGATATGGTATGGAATTAAATAAAAAAAATTTCAAGTCAGGCTATGTGGCTATTATAGGCAAACCCAATGTAGGCAAATCAACTCTTATTAACGACCTTTTGGGATGTAAATTATCTATCGTTACTCCGAAACCACAAACAACGAGAACAAAGATCATGGGTGTATTAACCAAGGAAGATTATCAGATTATCTTTTATGATACACCAGGTATTATTGAACCGCGATATGAATTGCAAAAGTATATGGTAAAAGCAGCTTACGGTGCGATAGAAGATGCAGATGTAATTTTGTTAATGGTAGAACCATGGAAGCCGCCTACCGATGAAGATAAGGAAGTTCTCAAAAAACTATCCCATGTAGGTACTCCCGTTATTCTAGCTATAAACAAAGTAGACCTGGTAGAAAAAGATAATCTTATCCCTATTATCTCGGCATATGATGCCCAATTAAAATTTGCAGAAATCGCGCCTATCTCAGCCCTAAAAAGAGTCAATATAGATCTCATGCTCTCCCTTATTGTAAAATATCTACCCGAAGGAGAGCCTTTCTATCCAGAGGACTATATGACCGATTACAACGAAAGATTTCTTGCTTCTGAAATCGTCAGGGAAAAAATCTTCGAATTTTACGGTGAAGAAATCCCATACTCTACAACTGTGGAAATTGAAGAATTTAAGGAACGGGAAGCAGGCAAGGACTTTATCAGAGCTATTATTTATGTGGAGCGAAACTCTCAAAAGGGAATTATTATCGGGGAAAACGGTAAGGCTATTAAGCATGTTGGCGTTATTGCCAGAGAAGAGATAGAAAAGCAAATAGACAGAAAAGTATATCTTGAGCTCCAAGTCAAAGTTATGGGAAAATGGCGGAAAGATAAAAGCAAGCTTCAGAAGTTAGGATACAAATAACAAGGTTAAATAAAGACTCTCGTTTTTAGGTAAAATTTACCGGATAAAATTCAGGTATAAAAGAATTTTAAAGTTTCTGTATCCTGCCAAAATCCTTACTCATGGCTATTCAATAACTCATGTAACTCATGCGTTACTATAAGTCATACACAAGTATTTATGCTTAACCTCAATAAATATCCTACAAATTGTTTTTCATATACCTATCGACAACTTATCAGCTCATTGCACAACAACGTAAATGTAGATATAAATAACCATTCATCCTTATTAGTTCTCGAGGGTACGGAAAAACTTATCAAGGAGGAATTGGTTCGATGTATCTGGTTTGGACAGCATTTTAAAAAAGATAAACTCTATACCGACGATGGCCTACGCCTGGAAGTTTTATCACCAGGGTGGTGGAATTCCGAGGGAGGACCAGATTTCAAACATGCGGAAATTCTTCTTGAAGGTAAGGGACTTGTAAAGGGTAACATTGAAATTCATGTATTTGCATCTGATTGGATGAAACATCAACATGATAAACAAGAAACCTATGATAGTATATGTTTACATGTCACAATGTGGAATGATAATGAAGGGAAATACATTAAAAATTCTTTGGGACAAATAGTTACGCAATTGACCCTGTCCCAATACTTAGATGCAGAGCTCGATGATATAATCGATGTAGTTGATGTTGAATCTTATCTAAAAGGTAGAAAGGTACACACCGGGCACTGCCATAGAGAAATAGAAAATCAGAAGATAGATGAACAATGGGTAGGTCATTTTCTTGATTATGCCGGAGATGAACGTATCCTTCAAAAGGCAAAAAGGTATGAGGAGTGGTTAAAGAAAAAACCCTTTGAGCAAACAATCTATGAAGCAATTATGGAATCACTGGGATATAAGGAAAATAAAGAACCATTCCTAAGATTAGCCTCTCTCGTATCCCTGGAAGATTTTCACTCCTTAATTCCCGAGGACATCCCTATCCAAACGAAGAAGCTCCATACCCAATCTTTATTACTAGGCGTAGCAGGTTTGCTGCCTCACCAAAGAAATTCAGAGAAATTATATAATGATGAGACAACAAAATATATAAACGATCTCGAAGACGCATGGAAGGTGATTCAAGCAAAAATTAATAAAGCCTCTATGATAAAAGACGATTGGTCTTATGCAAAGATAAGACCTGCAAACTTTCCGGAAAGAAGGATTGCAGCTATTGCCAATATCCTTTCTGAATGTGCACCAAACGGTATCTTCCACCGCATCTTATGGATATTTCAAACAAAAGAAGATTACACAAGAGAACATATCAATACATTAATCAATACTACTCAGTCCCTTTTTCTCAACATTCACGACCCCTATTGGTCGTACCATTACACCATAGGCGGCATAAGGCTTAAGAATCCGCAAAAATTACTCGGGAAGGAGAGAACTTCCAACATCTTCATGAATGTCATCATCCCTATCCTGCTTATCTATGCCAGAAAACATAACGATGTCAGACTAGAGAAAGTACTGCATCTTTTGTACAGAAATTATCCACCACTTCCCATGACAAGCGTAATACGGTTCATGGAAAACCGTATCTTAGGACAGTCAAAGGCATCGAAGAAAATTATAAACTCTATCAGACGACAGCAAGGATTATATCAGATATTTAAGGATTTCTGCGAGAATGACAATATTAGCTGTAACAAATGCGTTTTGTACCTGTCCATGGTTGAAAGCTAAATTCACTATTTTTATTTGGGACGCGGATAAACACAGATTATCAGGATATTAAAAACAATAATACTGGTTCAATCTGCAAGATTGAACCAGCCGCTCCAACCATGACTTTGTTTATGAGATATCATAGTACGATCTCGTATGAAACATCATAGTGGCATGGTATTAGATGAGAAAGTTTTTGCTAATCTTAGAGAGAATAAGTCTGTGTATATCTGTGTAAATCCGCGTCCTAACTTATAAAATGAAAAAGTTAAAATTTTTAATTATAGGGATTTTTGGTTCCTGGCTTATAAGATTATTGGCCTTTACTATCCGCATCAATGATAATCCCAAAGGATTTAACGAAAAAACCAAAAATCTTCATGCTATCTATGCCTTCTGGCATTGCATGCTGCTTATCCCTGCTTATGTAGGCAAGGGCAGTAACATACAAGTACTCATTAGCCAACACTCCGATGGCGAATATATTGCACAGGTAATTCAGAGGCTTGGCTTTGGCGTTATACGAGGCTCGACAACAAGGGGTGGTATGAGGGCCGTAAAGGCCATGGTAAATAAGGCCAAATCAGGATGTTCCTTAGCAATAACACCTGATGGACCGCGAGGACCGCGCTTTATTGTCCAGTCAGGAAGTATTTATCTCAGTAAAAAAACCCAATTACCTATTATCCCAACCGTTGTGGGATTATCCAGCTATTGGGAACTCCCCAGTTGGGACAAATTTCGTATTCCAAAACCATTCTCCCGTGCGCTCATGTTGTATGGAGAATCCATTCATATTCCATCGAATATCAGTGAAGAAGAAATGGAGCAGTATCGATTTCTCCTAGAAAAAACTATGAAAGAAATGGCAGAAAAGGTAGATAATCTTGTACGGCAAAAAGATAGATAAACTATTTCATTTGAATTTGTAACAACGTGACTTGGCATTATTTATTTTGAATATTTAAAATCAAATAAGTCTCGTATTTACGTAGTTATGAGTGCAACTACCTAATGTTGTTAACTTGCTTCTATTTGATCACTCGTTAGAGGAAGGGTTCTCATACGTGTAGCTACCCTTATTCCAAGTCCTACCCCCACAAATAATAAGATAGACATTACTACAAAACTTGCTCTGGTATTGTAAAATTTTATTAATAAACCAATACCCATTACTAATGATAAGGTAAGGATAGCATTTGACCAGTCCAGGAAGCTCAGAAATCTTCCCAGAAAATTGTTATTTACCTGCCGCTGAATGGAAGTTATGTAAAAGATTGGGTCATCGAACCAGACAAGCCAACAAGAAAGCTCGCCGGAATTGCCTCAAATAATCCCCCTGCAAGGGCAAAGAGAAGATAGCCTGTTCCCATTCCAACCGGCCCAATCCAGAAAAAAATATTTTCTCCCCAAAAACGTATCAAAGTGATAAGAATGAGTGATCCAACAATTGCCCCTGTTCCAAATACAGCATCGATCATACCAAGGGCCGAAGGACCTTGTTTTAATACTTCTGACACATAGGGAACTTGTAAAACAGAGAGAAGATATTCTGTCATCTGTGGAAGCAGAAAAATTACTGAAATACCGAATATCATGGGAGTTACTTTTATATAACGTATACAGGCAGTAAAATCCTTCCATGGCTCTACCTTTGCTCTCACAGCTGTTTTTTTGGATGATACAAGGGGAAATCGGAGCATAAAGAAAAGGCAGAGGGCGCCAAAAATATATGTGGATGCATCTATGAGGAGTACCCTTTCAATGGAAAAGTATTCCAGGATAACCCCTGCCAGGCCACTCCCAATAATCCTTCCCGTTTGTACCGAAGAGCCCACAAGGGCATTGGCTGCAACAAGTCCCTCTTCAGGAACGATTTCTGGCAGCAGGCTAACCACTGACAGATTAAAAAAGACATTGCTAATCGAGATCAGAATGCATAGCGTGAATAGTAAAGTTATACCGAGAAGATTCATTTTGCAAAAAAGCACGCCACATAAGATTATAGCGGCATTCAGCAAAATAAGCGCCAGGGCGATACGCCTGCGATCCCACCGATCTACTATGGTTCCGGCGAGCGGGGCAAATATAATCGTGGGCGCTATGGACACCGCAATTATTCCACTCAGTGATACAGGAGAGCCGGTAAGTTTGAAAATGGACCATAAGACGGTCATTAAAAAGATGCTATTGCCGAAGGTGTCGACCAATGCGCCGCTAAAATAGAGTGCAAATGCAGGTCTGCGAAGTACGTCAAGGTATCCCAGGGTTTTTGGTGTATGAGAAGGTTCCATAGTTAAGTCCATAATAAAAAATTTCCAAGTTGTAGAACGAAGCGATTGCGTCGTTATGGGCGAAGATAACAGTTCAGCCCACCGCAGAGAACGCAGAAGTCGCGGAGAACGTAATAGAGGATAAATGGATAATTATACAAAATTCCGTAACTATTCAGGTACTTTTTGATAAATGATGCAATAAGTGATAGAAATTTTTATTTTTTTCTGGATTTACAAAACCTCTTTCTTTAAGGTTTAAGTATGAAAGCCTTAACACCACAAGAAGCATTGGAAATATATAATTCTGGCCCGGAAGCGGTCGTAAAAGTTCTCTGCGAATTAAGCACTACGGTTGAGGAATTAAGAGCAACTCTTGAGTGTTTGAAGTATCGTATCAAAGAACTCGAGAACAAGGTAGCCCAAAATAGCAGCAACAGTAGCAAACCACCGAGCAGCGATGTATTCAACAGATACAAGAATGTGCGACCAAAGAGCAACCGCAAACCGAGAGGTCAGAAAGGCCATCCCGGTCAAACACTGAAAATAGTTGAAAATCCCGATTATGTTCTCTGGCACAAGGTTGATAAAAAGTGCGATTGCGGATACCGTTTGAGAGAACAAACCGCTCAGGCTTACAGACGCCGTCAGGTTTTTGATATACCGCCTATCAAAGTCGAAGTCACTGAGCACAGGGCTGAAGTGAAAAGCTGTCCCCGGTGTGGTCGAATCCATAAGGCGCCATTTCCCCAAGAGGTAGCAGCCCCGGTACAGCACGGAACAACCCTGAAGGCCATTGCTATCTATCTCAGGGGCTACCAACTTC
>SULG01000004.1 GCA_005524015.1 Candidatus Jettenia ecosi | reverse complement strand
AACTGCAATTGTTAAGTTTCAATATTTTCCCTCAAATCTTTACCGATCCTGTATGATAGTTAATCTTATTCATACTTTATTAATATCACAGAAATATTATCCATTCCGCCTTTATTGTTTGCCTCTTTTATCAGACTGTCTACCACAGTGTTGAGATTATCTCTATACTGGTAAATTATTGATTCTAATTCTTTGCCTGAGAGCATATCGGTGAGACCGTCCGAACAAGCGAGAAGCATATCTTCTGCTTTCAGTTTTATCTGTTTTAATTCCGGAACTATTGTCTCTGACTCACCTACAGCCTGCGTAAGTATGTGCAGTTTTTGTAAAGGAAGACACTCTCGCTGTATTATTTCATCTTCCATAAGATAATTTTCAAATGTATGGTCTTTGGTAATCTGCTTGATTTCTTCTCTGAAAAAATATACCCTGCTGTCGCCCACATGGCAAATATACGCGCTACTATCTTTAATCAGCATCTGTATAAGGGTTGTCCCCATACCCATAAGGTTTATATCTGTCATTGATTTTGCTCTTATGGTATTGTGTGCCTTCAAAAGGGATTCGGTCAAGAGTTCTAAAACTTCTCCTTCACTTTTCACCTTGTTCAAATTTTCTTTGAGATAGGTATAAGATTCTTTAACAGCCAGATTGCTCGCTACTTCACCTGCCTGGTGTCCTCCCAATCCATCGGCGAGGAGAAAAATACCCATACATATATCAATAAGAATGCTATCTTCGTTATGTGTCCTCTGTTTACCAACATCCGTTTTGTATGCTACTTTCATGTGCCGATTATATCGCTTATTTATCTCTTTTTCTATGACTTATTGTAGTTACTCAAGATAAGGCTGGATTGCTCTGGTATTCTTATGAAAGAAGGAGTCCATTTCTTTCTGCCTTCCATAACCTTAACAAGATACCTAATGTAATTATCCTCGAATGGATTATTGGCGACATGTAGTATGTCTCACTTTTGTATCAGCACACTTTTGTGCCATGTTACACCTTAACCTCCTTCGCATAAAAAATGTAATCATGTTTTTTACTGCCGTAAATGATCTTTTTTTAAATCTTCCTCTTATAAGCTGTAAAGCCAGTTTTATCAATATATTATCATGAATAATTCTTTCCATTAAACCGCATGGATAGTGAGAGAATATAATTATAGTTTTGCAGGATAAATTCTTACGGTATGTTTTTTGACCTGACGTAAAATAACTGTTACTTTCTCTTGTGGTCTCGTAGAGGTACACGATTTTGCAATGGTACAAACGCAGGATTTTGGAGACGCAAGATTTTGCGATTGTACAGACACAAGATGTTGTGTCTCTACCTATAGTACTCAATAGATGAAACCGAACAGTATTTTAGATAGGGTGGCACAGACAAACTTGTTTGTCCGTGATGGTGTTGTAATGAAATCCTGGCTTATTTTGTCTGGTTTCATTATGTGTTGTTCGGTTTAATCTGTTGGATACTATAATCCCGTAGGGATGTCATGATTATAGAAAAAGCAGAAAAAAGCCCTTTAACCCCGAAGGGGTGATATGGGATAGCTGCGTTGAGATGTTATCCCTTATTTGATGGTTAGGGTATATTGTATCTAGAATCATTTCTCCCCTTCGGGGTTGAATGCTGTATGTCCGGATAAGAGGATACTAATAAACAGCTTTATTTTAAAACATGTAAGTGAAAGGAGAGATAAAATGCTGAGGAGGGAAAAGGTAATATCCGTAATAGGTATAATAAGTATTGTGGGGCTTTTTGGGAGTATGTCTGCAGGAGCACAACCTGGTCACAACGCTGCTCTTGCACGGCTTGAAAGATTATCTGATCGGGGAAAATTTTTAAAACAACGTCTGGGAAAAAAGGTCAACCATCTCTCCACCGGAGGTAAGATGATTGTCAATTTTGGGGAACAATGGGGTAGTATTAAGCCCATTTTAGAGAGAGCTGTAGAGCGGGGTGGATTCTTAAAGGAAGGAGGTATGGATACCAACGTTGAAAAATCTCTGGCTCCTTTAGCTCCTTTTACCGGAAATAACCCCTTTGCGAAATCGGACTTCTTCTCACGTTTTGCAGGATCGACGCAGAGTGAAACCAGTGTGGGTTGGTGGGGGAATAATGCCGTATGCGGTTTTAATGATACCGGATCCTTTGCGGCCACATTTCTTCCGTTTTTTGATCCAACACTTCCTCCCAGTCCAAGCCCCAGCGGTAGTTTTAGTTTCGTCGGATGGTCTAGATCCAGCAAAGCAGGAGCGGCCTTTACGGATAAAGGTATACTTGTGGCTGACCCTATTCCTGATGATATTGATGCCCGCGATTTGCTGGGAGACCCCGTTGTAAGGGCTACAAGCAGCTCTACATTCTATTACGCAAGTATTGCTCAGGACATCGTTGCCGATGAAGTTGTAGGTGATGGCATTTCTGTCTCCAAATCTACGAATGGAGGATTTTCATGGGGAGGCTCTGTTATGGCATCGGTTGTGAATGACGGGTTTGCTGATTTCCTTGATAAACCATGGATGGCTGTTAAACCAGGATCACCCGATAGTATTTATGTTACCTACACGAAGTTTGACTTTGGTGTTACATCAGATATAACAAGAATAGAATTGGTAAAATCGGCTGATGGGGGAGTAACCTGGTCAAAACCGGTAAAAATTGTAGAAGGTTCAGAGAGAATCCTGGTAACCAACTCACAGATAGCCGTTGGACCAACAGGAGAAATCTATGTAGCATGGGAAGAGTTTGATGAGTCTGAAGAGCGCAGTATTAAGATTCGTAAGTCTATTGATGATGGAAAGACCTTTAGTGCCAAAGTCGAAGTTTCATCTGTCATTCCTGTAGGAGATTCTTTCTTACTTCAAGGAGGTTTCAGGGCCAATTTTGATCTTCAGGGCCTTGCTGTTGATACCTCTGGTACAGCTACCAATGGCAATGTTTACATCGTTTGGCATGACGGTCGAAACCTTGCACAAAGTGATTTCTTTGCTTTCGATGGACAGTACCATTTTGCGGATATCCTTTTTAGCAAATCCACAGATGGAGGGAGTACCTGGTCAGCCCCTGTCAGGATAAACAATGATCCCATTACAAGGAAAGCTGATCAGTTTATGCCTGCCATTGCTGTGGATAAAACCGGTAAGATAGGTATTCTCTATTACGACCGTAAATATAATTTACGCAATTTTTTAATAGACGTTACCCTAGCTACCTCTAAAAACGCAGGGGCAACATGGACAAACAGTAAAGTAACAAAGAAGAGTTTTGCTCCGATTCCCGGTGTAAATGATTTCTTTGTTGATGAGGACTATATGGGAGATTATATTGCTATTGCACAAGATGCCTCAAAGGCGAATAATGGATTTATCGGGGCATGGGGTGATAATTCTCTGGGCGATGCCAATATCGGTATTGCTAAAATAAAATAACCTATGTCTATACTGACCAGGAAGGATATGCCCTCTTCCCGGTTACCTCGATGTTTAGGAAATTTAATCTCAGCAGGGGCTGAAGATCTTCAGCCCCTGCGTTGAATGTTTTACCCAAAAAAGTTGCCAAAGTCCTCATGCAACGTATAGGAATTTTCATTCTGTAGGGCAACCCTTTAAGGCTGCTGTCCCCCGTGTATGTATTCGGACGTGGAAGCAAGGCTAATGCCTTACCCTACGTTCTTAGTACTAAGCTGAAGGTCTCGTGTAATGTATAGAAAATGCAATCTTTTTGAATGAGCATACCCCTGATCTCAATTGTAGAGACGGTAGAGACGCAAGATTTTGCGTCTCTACAGGGGTATGAGCTTATTCCTGACCCCCATATGCATTAAGCTAAGTTCTTGTAGATAGCTGGCTTGTTCCCAAACTCTTCCCCATTTACATGAGGACATGGTTTGGGAACACACGTCCGAGAAACTCTGTTTCCCGAATCAAGAAGTACCTGATCGTATGATCCCTCAGAACTATGGACTCCCGAAACAGAGTTTCCAGGCAATTGTGTTTCCAAACGGAGTTTGGGAACAAGCTAATAACATCAAGCTTATATGGTAACGTCAGCGATTCCTGAATTGTGCCGGGTCCTGCCGGTAGTATAGCTTCAACTCTTCGTAAAGCTCCGGGTGCTTCTTCTTGAGTTGTAGAGCTTTCTCAAAGAAACATTCCGTTGCTACAGCGAAAAACTCTGCCGGATTTGTTGCGCCATAATCATCCAGGGTGGATTTGTGTCCATCCTGAACATCTTTTTGAAGTTGTACATACTCCGCCCCCAGGATACGTGCCCACGCAACATACATTGAACGCCGTTCCAAAATAGGGGACCCTTTGGCTTCCCCGCCTTCCTGATCCAGTTGATGTGCAAACTCATGAAGCACGACGTTGTGTCCATCATGAATATCTGCCGCACCTTGTAACACATCATCCCATGACAGGATAACCGCTCCCCGTTGCCACGATTCTCCAAGCCGAATTGTAGTACTCTCAAGTATCATACCTGTCCCTACCGATGTAGACTGGCGTGCTATATATGCACTGGGATAGACCAGGATCGATTTCAATGTAGGGTAGTAATCCGTATCCCGATGAAGCAAGAGCAAACATGCTTGAGCTGAAATAGTAACTTTGATCTCGTCGGTTATTTGTAAACCGCCGCAACCTTCAAAGTGTCTCTCTGCAAGAAAGACTTGAATATGCCGATGGAGCTCACATTGGTCGGCTTCGGGTAAATAACGATAGAACGGAACATTGCGCTCAATGACCTTAAGCCATGTCAAAGGTAAGGGTGCGGCACGTAAGCTGTCACGTCTCTTTTGTTTACTACCAAACATAATTATAACTCCTTGATTTTGTGCAATTTTTTATATTATTGAAACCGACTACTGCATCGTCAACATAATTTGTAACAATATGGGGATGTCCCAAAAGGCAGAGATTGTCATTGCGAGGGGCGTTTTTCCCCGAAGCAATCTCTTCTGAAGTATCCAGGAGATTGCTTCGGAAATGACCCTCGCAATGACAGATACGATACAATCTATTATTAATAATCAAGTTGACTTATTATCTCATAATCCTTTATTGGAAGCATTATCAAAAACTTCTCTTTGCTGCAAAAAGTTGTAGATGGTATCTTTTTCATTTTCCGTATCATTTTGCAGCTTCCTCTATCCTCTTCCCCACCTCTTCGGGCTTCCCGGTAACGGCATATTTCCATATTCCATAGCTTCCTTCGGCATTTACCGCATCCACCCATCTTTGGGCAGCCTGGGCTTTTATCCCGGCAAGTTCATCAAACCCTTTTGTTTCCAGAATAAGATGAATGGGAGGGATACATTTCAAGCGAATGATAAAATCCGGCATATAGTCATGAGGCTGACCGTTATGCAAATAGGGAATTGCAAAACCGAGTCCGGCATTTTTGACAAAGGCATCAACCTTGTCATGCTTATCAATACTATACGCAGCAGCCTGTTCCCATTTCTTCGTGTCTGCAACAACATAATTTACATGGGAATGGATAACTTCACGGACATCCCTGTTTGTCCAAAAATCCACCTCAGCCGTAGAGCCAGGTCCACGGCTTGCCTCGTAACGCGGTATCTCTGGCGCTTCTCCAAGTGATGTATCCGGTTTTACAGCCTCAACCAGTCGTTCTATAACCCATCCATAGTATGGAGACAGGAATGCATCCATGATGTTTGCAGGTGAGATAGGCAAAACTTTTTCCTTCAGATATTTTTCCACAATCCTTGCTACCTGCGGGAAAAGAATATGTGGCGGTACAGTGCATCCTGGCTGTGACACGTAGTTTCTGGCTAAATCTCGGGCAAGTTCAAAAACCAATTCCTGAAAACGCCGTCCGGAACGATACGGACTTAGATCAACGTTTTCGATTCTTCCCGGTCCCGTGAGAGAATATCTCCCCTGGTTATTGGGAAGTCCGGCCTTCATCTCCACTTCAGGTGGAATGTTCATCGGGTCGAGATACAATTGTGCAACTGAATTCCAGTCCACCATAATACGATTACGGATAGCTTGCTGATAACCTTCAATACGGGGAAATTGTATCTCATACTGAACCTTTCCCGGTACTGCTGTGATATGGTGGCGTTTTACTGTTGGATGAGAACCTGTCTTATTCTGTTTAAAAGGAATCACTTCAAAAGGAACACCAAATATTTTGGCAACCTCTTCCGAGAGAAGTTCTCCGCCTTCTGCAACTTCATAATTTGAACGTCTTAGACCACGTCCCACAACCTGCTCACAGAGAAGTTGAGACATAAACGGTCTCAAACCGACAATATGAGTAACAGTGTTGCAATCCCAGCCTTCAGTGAGCATCCCGACACTTACAATACAGTGCACATCCCTGCCTGGCGGATGGAGCGGGCGACCAAGTTTTTTTGCCAGTTCTTCAAACCCTTCCGGATAAATTACACGTCCCTGACTATCCCGCGTCCAATCTGTCTTCCCCACGGTATCAAGGGTAAATCTCATCCAGCGTGATTCGTCACTTTTAGCGCCTTCTGTGTCTGTCTCATGGACTACTTTCGAATCTACCCTGATGGTGAATGCATTGCCATTACCATTGAGAAACCCGTTAATTCCTGCTGAGGGAATGCCCGTTGGCGGTCTGTCTTCTGCAAGCCATTCATAGACCACCTTTGCTATTTTGGTGTTTTTACAGACAAGGATAAAAACAGGAGGACGTGTATCTTGACTATGATTTGCCCATTCCTGCCTTAGTTCTTCCCAGAGCCCTGCCAACATTGCAATAGGCGTGTTTGCCCATTTAAGAATCGCTTCGGGTTTAGGAATTCCCTTCTTGCCACCGCGTTCGGCAGGGGTAAGGCGTGGAAGTATCCAACGCCATATATTGAAGTATCCAGGTATCTCAGCGCCTGTAGTATCTCGAACTGCTAATTGAGGGATTTTTACCAGTCCGGATTCAATTGCATCCGTAAGACCAAAATCACTCACGACCCATGGAAATGTGCGGTTTGTCTCCTGACCGACACGGCCCAAGTAATACGGGGTTGCAGAAAGGTCTACGCAAAAATTAATACCCCGCAGCTTATGTATCCTGTCCAGACCGTCAACCCAGACAGTTGCCTCCTTGAAGAATTCCTCGATTTCCTCTTCTTCGCCGAAAATATCTTCTTCAGTTTCATCCGGTTCTGGTTTACGGATACGGTATGCGTGATGTGCCTCGTCATTGAATACAAGGATATTTTGCTTTCCACCGATCTCCTTCCCAAGCACACGGTTTACCATAGCCGTATCACTCTCAACATATTTGACAGACTCAACGGCAACTTTCTTAAGATTCCACTGCTTGTCCCGCTCTTCACTCAAAATTGAAATCAAACCCGCGGCGACTTGCCGATCTAATTCGTCAGATGTCAGGTATCGTTTGCCACGTGCAATAGTTGTCTTTGGTCCTATGGTTATCGTCTCTTTGATCCGTACAGGCACGCCTGCCTTGCTGACTTTGGCGCTCACACCTCCTACCTGAATCCCCTGCGGTTCGAAGACATGCCAGTTGGTCACAAGTACCCGACCTTTTATCAGGTCTGACATGAGGTGTTGCGGAACAAGATCGCGCGTACGGTACAGGCTTGCTTCGCCTCTTGCCGGGTCAAGTTCCTGCAAACGATTGCGGATAGTGACATTGGGGCAAACTACAAGCACAACATCCGAAAATCTTCCATCACTCCTGTCATCGACCTTATTCAGAATACTCCATGCCGCAAGCATTCCCATTACGGTCGTCTTTCCGGCGCCGGTAGCCATCTTGCAGGCGTAACGTTTAAAAGCTGTATAGCCTTCAGCCTTTCGTTCGTCACTTATCCCGTCAAGTGGTATATCAATTCCCTGGAGATAGTCTGCACGCGCCTCATTTAAGAAGATGATTGTCTCCACAGCTTCTATCTGCGCAAAGAAAAGCCTGTGCTGTCTTCCGTCGCGCTGCCAGTATTTTAAAAGCTCAAGGGTCGTTCCTGTCACACCGAGATAGTTCTTTGTACGCCAATCCTTTATCTGTTTACGTATCAGGTTTACAAGCGCTAATTCAACCCACTGTCCCCGTGCCTCGTGTTCTCCCGAAGACATAGACGTTTTGGGGTCACGATAAAAATACCCTGCCTGACGGCGTCCATCTCTTATCTCTGGCAGCCGTCCTTCCTCTATATGCCAGTGTTCGGAAGGTTCTTCGTAAGGTGAGTTTCGTATCGGTTGTTCAACTTCAAAGTTATTCATAGTTTCTTTGCTTGTTTAAAAGCTTCTTTAGAATAGCATCGCCTGTTCAGGCATATTCCAGGACATCCCATATAACTCCGCCATTTATGGCGGAGATCGTTATCAATCAAATACGGCTTTAGCCATGACTTCCCAAATGATGTTTCCTGATGAATTCCTCATATTCCTGGTTAAAGACAACCTTCCTGTGGTGTTCTTCCTGATTACGAATGTATAACCTTACCTTATCAAGTATTGATTCACTCACGGAAACTGCGAAATATTCATCTGCCCATTCGAACGTATACGGCGTGATTTTTTGTTTGTTTATCCAGAAAGACGACTCTCCTTTTATCAGGTGCATTGTTTTTGAAATACTCATATCTGCATTTAATCCAAGGAGACAGTGTAAATGCTCAGTATAACCATTCAAGGTATCAATGAAGATTTCTTTGTTCTTCGCATTCTCTTTGATATGTTTTATGATTACCGTCCTGATATCGTTGGTTAGATAAGGCTCTCTGTTTTTTGTACCCCATACGGCATGAATCATTATTTTAACGAATGCCATATTTTTCCCCCTGGATCAGGGCTAAAGCCCGGTTAGCCCCAGACTGAAGGCTGGGGTTACGATAGGTTCTTTGTCTCCGTTTTGTAGTCAAGTAGGTTGGGTCGAGGAACGAGACCTAACGGGTATTCTGGCTCCTGTCTCCTGAATTCTGTATTCTGCCTTCCCTTGATAAAGAAGTATATGCAAAAACTTATGGTTAGGTACTTAATTCTGCCACTTATGACAGGGATCATTATACAGATTCCTTCAGATTCTTCACAACCATTAGCTCATTCCCGCGATCGTCAATCACCTTTACCGCAATCTGTCCATGTTCACCAGCCTCAAACGGAATGCTTTTCGTTCCTGCAAGATGTTCCCAAACGCTTTCATCGTAATTACTCTTTAATGCACGTTTGAGATTATCCCATGCGCTGGTGCGCGGGAAGAATGCCTGGCAGACGTGGAAACAGAGACCGTTGTAGTCAGTATCCAGGAACCACGCGGGTACGTCATTTCCTCCTCGTTTGTCAATGTCCATAGTCACTGGATCGAGTACATCAAGCCCAAGCAACTCCACCTGATACAGAGAGACTCCCTCTCCCTTTGTGGGAGAGGGCTGGGGTGAGGGATCTTTGGGATTTACTTTGTAAAGCCTTACCTCTGGCAGTCCGCAAACACTGAATATCTGGCTGGAACGCATATTCTTTAAAAGATCGCCCATCATAATATCCGGAGTTGCCTGGACGTAGGTTGCCGGAATCATACCCATATCCACAGCATTCTCAATCAATATCCTGGCATTTGATTGAATGCCAACCCCGATTACGTAAAGATAGGTATAACCTCTCAGATTTACCTCTTTCAGCGCCTCGTGTACCAGCTTTTCACTGACAGCGCCGTTTTCAGGGCCGAAGAGGAGTGCAACCGGTTTTTCATCACCATTTGCAACTATTGCTTCTGCGGATAATGATAGTGTTTTTGCAGGCGGTCGGATATTTTTAAGGGTAACGCTCTTGCCGCCTCCTATATGAAGCACTGGCGATTTTCGCAATATCTCAAGCATACGGTCAATAAATGAACCGTGTTGTTCGACAGTACCAGCGCCAGAATCTCCTACACCATCGCCTTCCCAGTCAACAGGTGTTGGTATTGTTGCCTCAACACAGAATGGTCCAGTAACACGCGTTATCTTATTATCTATTTCAGGTCGATCAACCAGGACTTCTTCGGCGGGCGGTTCATTATTGGCAATAGATTTCAGGGTGACATGCGGCACAATGCCGCCTGTCTCCTCGCCCTTCTTGTTTTGCTTGCGTTTGTAAACAAAACCACCTACTGGCCCACGGCCTTCATCCTTTAATTCATAATAAGGGAATGTAGCCGTAAGCAGCCTCTGTCGTGCGAGGGCAAGGGGTACACGGCTTGTATCGATAGTTATCCAGCGACGTCCCCACTGCTCGGCAACATAGGCAGTCGTTCCGCTGCCGCACGTCGGATCAAGCACAAGGTCACCCGGATCAGTGGTCATAAGCATACAGCGGTGAACAGCTTTTGTAGTCGTCTGCACTACATATTGCTTTTCATGCACTAATGCACCACCACCTGTATCCATCCATACATTTTTTATATCAAAGATAGGATAATCGTCTAAGAATCGCTTATAACACAAATTCTTGCCTTCAACTATAAGCCTGTTCAATGACGACAGTCTTTGCAAACCGCTGTGCAAGATAGACCAATGACGACCTTTGGGTGGATAGAAAGTCACACCATTCCAGTCAAATGGTTTTGATGTTTCTCCTGCAGTTTCACCTTGTGAGTTCAATGCAGTTATACGAAACCTACGACCTTCTGGTATAGGTTCTATTCCACTAAGTTGCTCGTCTGTCAACTTTACTATTTCGCCATCAGATAATTGTAGCCAGTTGTATCGATCATCAGTCTCTTCTTTGCCACGCTCTACAAAAATTGGATGAAATTTAACTTGTGATCCATCTTTCGCATACCACAACAAGATATCGTAAATACTATCAAGAGTCTTACTACCCTTACCTGCTGTAGTTTTAAAAGCAATTTGAGATACAAAATTCTCAACTCCAAACACTTCATCCAAAATACTTCTAATATGGTGAACATTTTCATCGCTTATCTGCACAAAAATACTTCCTGCCGGTGCTAGGAGATCACGTGCCAGTAGTAATCGGTCGCGCATGTATGTAAGATATGAATGCAGTCCCAATTCCCATGTATCCCGATAAGCCTTTACCATCTCTGGTTCGCGGGTCATGTCTTCATCATCGTTGTGGCCTACATCACGTTTATGAACAAAAGGCTGGAAGTTACTGCCGAACTTGATGCCGTAAGGTGGATCAAAATAGATCATTTGCACCTGTCCGCCAAGTCCTTCGTAATGCAGGAGGGAGTTCATTACCACAAGGGAATCTCCAAGTATCATCCTGTTTACCCATTTATCGCGGTATTCATAGGCTTTTAGTAACTGGTCTGTAACCGGTCTTGGGGGATTGCCAAAGAGGTCGAATAAGCCCAGTTGTTTGAGATGCTCTTGTTTCTTGTGACTTTTCAGGGTTTCGATGATCGCCTTTGTGGAGAGACGTTCGTGGACAAAGAGCGGAAGCGTCGGCACATCAAAGGAAAGCCGTTCTGCCTTGCCCGTCCAGTTAAGGAACGGTTTGCTTAATTGTTTCAATTGCTCCACTGCATCGTGCAGTCCCCTGACTGAGGAAACAACATGCCTACCGGAATTCTTGAATTCCTGAGGTTTATCAAAGGTATGTGGCGCTGGAAGCGCAGCCGCCTTTTCTATCATTGCAATGAGCCACTCACCCAACTCACGTGCAGGATTCTGTCCATCCCAATCCAGTGCGGGAGAAAGCGAAGAGTCATATCGATAAGTTTTCGGAGGTTTTTTCTTCCTGAATTGTGCGTGTGTGCCTATATCCGGACGTAAAGGAGAATCAGTATCGGCATGACGATACGCCTTAGCTTCTGATTGGTTTAACTGGTCAATATTTTTTCTTTTCCCCTTTGGCATAAGTTGTTTATCTCCCTCAAAATATCGAGAAACTAATCATTTCCCGGGATATTTATTAACGTAATTATTCTCATTTTATGAAGATTATATATCAATCCAGGAAAAGTTGATCGTAAAGATTCAGAGGCCGTATATTCAGAGGCCGTATTATGCTACGAAGCTTTTTGTATTTCAAGAATTTTATTGACAATGGTTAGTTCTTACTGTAAAATTCAGTTCTATTATTGATATACTATAAAAGATTATATTTGTTGTATTATAAAGGCTTCGTTCATTTGTATCTTTCATGGTTCAAATGAGCAAAGCTTTTTTCATTTCCTAAGGCTCAGGAAATTATTTATCTTACCCGATTAGACCTTCCATCTGTTTAGCCATGAATGGACACGAATTGAGAACCAGATCTATTTATAGCTGACACCCAAAAAGTAAGTTGACGTAGAGTAACCCTAAAGGGTTTTCCCACAAAGAACAATGTTGATATAATTAAGCCGTTTATTATAAATGTATGGCGGAATTATTACGTAAATTATTTAAATATTTTATTTTAAAAACCTTATTTTAAGAAAGGAGGATTACGTATGAACGCATTTTTTGTATGTCCCAAGTGTGGTAATGATAAAGAATTTAATGTCTTTACCAGTAGTTTTCAGGCTATCAAGCAGTCGCCTGAACTTGGGAAACGTGTAGACGAGAGTGATGTTTTGCCAAGTTTACGACAAAACGATACTCATATCGAGTGTAAATGTTGCTTTCAGAGAATTGAATATGACAGCGCAGCAACGATTGGTAAGAGATATATTCAAATGACTCAGAAACTTTTAAAAGCAAAACATGTTCCTGCCAGGTAGGGCATTCCACCTTTACATTCATGAAGAAGACCATACAGCAAGCTTGAAAAGGTTTTAAAACCTTTTCAAGAACTTATGGCGGCAAAAAGACAGAATTTTTGTAATGTGATTTCTTCAACCGTGTGGCGCTGATTACCCATGGTGTATTTCTACAGACCCTTCCTCGTCCAATTTCCCGGAAACATTGATTGTTACCGGCAGGAATAATTTCACAATCTCAATATTTGTTAACAGGTGTTGCGTAATCCTGGGTATGACGAAGTATGATGTGCCTTTCGTGAGTGCAAGGGGGATAATGAGCTGGTCAGCAAGGTATTCATCAACAACTCCCTTCGTTTTCAGGAAAGAAAGGAACTCATCGCAAGCTTCATCGGCGACGGTTTCTGCGCGTTTGCCAATGGCGCCGAGACTAAAGTAACAGCACTGGCTGTGTTCAAATTTTCCTATCAGGAGTAACAGGGTGCCTCTTCCAATGGAAGGCGCTTCTTCTATAGATATCTCATGCGGTATACCATGCTCTGAGAGCCTTTTCTTTGCTTGCAATTGTTGCCGTTGAGCAACAGCTCTATCAAGATTACTTACCATAGATATTCCCATTACCTGAATAAGTTTTCCTCTGTCTTCAATATGCAATGGATATTGTGGTCTTGCCGGGTGTATGGTAACAAAAACCTCGCCATTGCCACGCGGGTAAAAACCTGCCTTTATGATTTCTATTTCTGCATGAAAACCCGTGTGTTTTAGAAAGTATAACCACTGCAGCTTGAGGTAATCTGTACAAGGGCTATGAATTACGTGTGTTCCCCCTGTTACGGTGATTGAAGAGAGTTTATCGCTTAGACTCAAGGGATAAAAGACAGATTGCAATACGAGAGGCACGGAGCCTGCCGTGCCAATATCAAAACGATACACTCCTGTTTGTATTTCTCCTGGATAGAACTTAAGATCGGTGGACCGGAGATAGTTTCCGGTGACTTCTGCATTGCAGACTTTAGCGGTGGCATTCACTGCCTGCAAATGCTGGTAGCTAAGTCCAGGTGTTTTTCTATTGGCCCGTATATTGAATATCTCAAAAGGTTTTTTTGTAATAGACGATAACGAGAGAGATGTGCGTAAAATTTGTCCGCCTCCCTCGCCGAACGACCCATCGATTTTAATAAGGTTCTCTTGCATATTTTTGGCTACGAATGAACACGAATTTATTCGCGGCTAAACTTTCTCTGTATAAAAACAAAAGGGTAGAGCATTGTATGCCCTACCCTCTCTGTATTGGTCGAATAAACCTGTGTATTGCTTATACCTTATTTTCCATTGAATTCACGAACTAACTGAACAAGAGGATCGAGGTCTGCAAGATCAACTCCCAGGTCTGAAAGTTTTACATAATTTGGATTCTTTGTGCCGTTAGTCATGGATTCTTTCATCTGCGCATCAGTTCTTGACTTCTGATAATCAGGGCTAGTAAAGTCTGGTACGCCAAATTGCTTTCCGGCTTCACTACCTTTTCCATCTGCTCCATGGCACAGTTCACAGGTATCCTTATACGTTTTTTGGATATCTCCGGCATGTACCAGAGAACTTGAAAAGCCAAGATATAGACCAAACATCGTTGCAAGAGAGATTGCACAGTAATTAAAAACCTTTTCCAACTAAATTTCCTCCTAAAAAATGTTACCTTTGTTATGAGTAAATACCACGAGATGTGTCTTAGCATAAATTTCATGGAAATTTCCCGGAATGTGTATCACCTCCAATCAAATTTGCTTTATTTTTAATTCTATAAATTTTATAACGTTATTCAAGTCAATTTTGTTAAAAGTAGGTATTGGAGAGCGTGTCTGCAGAGTGCTTACAATTCTTATATGATTTTTGTATATCCTGTCTGTTGATCTGACTGGTAAATAATTGTTATAGATTTCAATATAAGGATATCGATATTTTTTATAACCTTCGACAAGTACTATATCGACATCGGAATACGCATGATTCACAATATCCTGTATTAAGAGAGGACGTTGATTAAGCCTTTTTATGATTGCTAACTTTTCTGGTGAAGATATGGAGACAATATCTGCCCCTGCTTCATAATGTCTGTAAGTATCCTTCCCCTCATAATCCATCTCAAAATGAGGAATATTGTATTTAATGGTTCCAACCCTATATCCCTTTTTCTTCAGGTACGGTATAATAAGTCCAATGAGGGTGGTCTTACCTACATTTTGTTTACCAATGATTGAAATAACAGGAAGATCTCTTGTGTCTTTTGGCAAGATTGTCTGCTTTTTTAAAAAATAGCTTTATAAATCTTTAGAGATATTAAATTAAATTATTATTTAATTATTAAATACAACTGTAGTTTTATAGTAAACTTTTCTAACGAAGGTTGACTTTTATCTGATAAATCGTAGCAGCTCGATAATATCGTGTCAAGCGTTTTTACTTGCTATCGTATCTGGTATAAAAGGCATAATTTCATTTTTGGCTTTGTCTTAATTATAATATGTGTTTATAAATTTCTTGTCTTAAAGTGGGTAAATCTGCTATATATAAATATTTTGTATAGTAAGTGAGGAACAAATTCGTTGGGAATTGTTGTTAACAAGAAAGATTATGTATGCCGTTGTAATTTTAATTTTACATAAAGAATGTTTGTTTTCCTTTTGTAGTGGAGGGAGTACATGGAACCGGATGTTAAAAAGATTACAGAAAGGGTAAAACAAGAGAGTGATTTCGTGAATACCCTGATGTACGAAGTTGGCAAGGTTATTGTAGGCCAGAAGTATTTAATTGAAAGGTTATTAATCGGCATTCTTTCAAATGGGCATGTGTTATTGGAAGGTGTACCGGGATTGGCAAAAACGCTGACAGTTATGACTCTTGCCAAGTCAATGCATGCCAGTTTTCAGAGGGTACAATTTACCCCGGACTTACTCCCTGCTGATTTGATCGGCACTCTTATTTATAATCCCAAAAGTGGTGATTTTACCGTAAGGAAAGGGCCTATCTTTACCAATATTGTTTTGGCCGATGAGATTAACCGTGCTCCTGCAAAAGTACAAAGCGCGCTCCTGGAGGCCATGCAGGACAGGCAAGTTACCATCGGGGATCAGACATTTACTCTGGAAGATCCGTTCCTTGTATTGGCTACTCAAAATCCGATAGAACATGAAGGCACCTACCCGCTGCCTGAAGCTCAGGTGGATCGTTTTATGTTTAAATTGAACGTTACCTATCCTGATAAAAAGGAAGAACGGGAGATTCTCGACCGGATGGCGTTGACAAACAAGGATTTTCGCATAAATCCTGTCATTTCTCCCAAAGATATTCTGCGATTGCGCTCCCTGATCGATGAGATCTATATCGATGATAAAATTAAGGATTATATTATTGATATCATATTTGCGTCAAGGGATCCAAAGGCATATAACCTTAAATTAGATGAGTTCATAGAATATGGCGCATCTCCGCGGGCGACCATCTATCTTACCCTTGCTGCCAAGGCGCATGCATTTATAAAGGGCAGGGGATTTGTGACTCCCCAGGATGTAAAATCGATAGGGATGGATGTTCTTCGCCATAGAGTGATTGTAACGTATGAAGCTGAGGCAGAAGAGATGAAGTCTGAAGATATTATACAGAAGATATTTGATACTGTAGAAGTGCCATAATGATACAACTCATGAAAAAGATATGCCGCGGATTTTACAAATATCAGTAATCCCTCATAAGGAATTTTGTTATGATCTCAAAAGATATAATAAAAAAAATCCAGCAAGTAGAGATCCATACCCGCCGTCTCGTTAATGAGGCATTTGTAGGTGAGTATCATAGTGTATTCAAAGGGCGTGGTATGGAGTTTGATGAGGTGCGAGAATATCAACCGGGTGATGAAATCCGGACTATTGACTGGAATGTAACGGCGCGCATGGGTCGGCCCTTTATTAAACGCTATGTAGAAGAACGGGAGTTAACCGTGATGCTTCTCGTGGATGTGAGCGCTTCGGGAAATTTTGGGTCGATAAGGCAATTGAAAAACGAGGTTGCAATAGAGATCTGTGCGCTCCTGGCATTTTCTGCCATAAAGAATAATGATAAAGTAGGTCTGATCATGTTTACGAATACTGTTGAAAAATTCATTCCTCCCAAAAAAGGGCAAAAACATGTGTTAAGAGTGATTCGGGAACTTCTCTGTTCGGCTCCTGCCGGAAAGGGAACCAATATTCCTGTTGCGCTGGAATATCTGAATAAGATATCATCGAGACGTACGATTTCTTTTGTGGTGTCCGATTTTATTGCAAACGATTATGCTCATGCGTTACGCATTGCAAATAAAAAACATGATGTGATCGCAATTACTATTGTAGACCCCAGAGAGCAGGAATTGCCTAATGTGGGTTTTATAGAATTAAAGGATGCAGAGTCCGGCGAGGTAATTTTGATTGATACGGCACATGTCCTGGCGAGAAAAGAATTTCATAAGATGAAGAGTCGTCAAATGCAGGAACGTTCAAAGCTGTTTCGGTCAATGGGTGTTGATGAAATTGTAATCAATACCAATAAACATCATGTAGAACCGATTGTTCGCTTCTTCAGGATGAGGGAGAACCGATATTAACAGATATTTGTTCCATTAACCCCAATTGTAGAGACGCAAGATTTTACGTCTCTACGGGGGAAGGAACCCACCCCCTAACCCCTCCCAGTAGGGGATTTAGGGGTGAGTAAAAAGTCGTTAGTAGCTTGTTCCCAAACTCTGTTTGGGAACACAATTACCTGGAAACTCTGTTTCGGGAGTCCATAGTTCTGAGAGATCATACGATCAGGTACTTCTTGATTCGAGAAACAGAGTTTCTCGGACACATATGTTCCCAAACAGAGTTTGGGAACAAGTCGGGCAGCGTTTAGCTTGATTGTATAGGAATTTTCATTTTATGTAAGCGGGTTTCAGGGTGGCATGGACAAACTTTGTTTGTCCATGCTGGTTTCAATACCAATGAAGGGATAGAACACACTGACAAACAGAGTTTGTCAGCGCTACCCTTGACTAAAAAATAACTTGATGCGTATGGGAGTTAGGGGTGGGTAAAAAGTTGTTGG
Source organism: Candidatus Jettenia ecosi (assembly GCA_005524015.1). Taxonomy (GTDB): domain Bacteria; phylum Planctomycetota; class Brocadiia; order Brocadiales; family Brocadiaceae; genus Jettenia; species Jettenia ecosi. The sequence goes on along the minus strand of SULG01000004.1, from coordinate 66,700 downwards.
GTTTTGCCTTTTAAAGCCCAACCTAATTTAATGTTTAGGAATTTCAAAGTTTGTATCATAGCATACGAAACAACCCCCTGAATCCCCCTTTTCTAAGGGGGACTTGAAGAAATCCCCCTTAAGAAAGGGGGCTAGGGGGTTGTCTCTGTTAGTAAAGAGGGTCAGGAGGTTATTTTTAACCGATATTTTCCGTATATTCAAAAAGTCGCTGCCAAAGGCAGCTTAATTTATCAAGGTTGATTGATATGGTTATAGTTATAAACAAGCAACATGCACTGAGCAGTACCCTATTGATTTTCATAGTATTTGTATATACACTGATACCGTTAAAGAATGCAGCTTTTGCCCGTGAACCGGACAATATTGGAAAGTTAGCTTTACCAGAAGCCACAGCAAATGTGGATAAATCTGAGGTAATGATTGGTGATAAAATAACGCTGAAAGTTCACGTAAAGTACAAGGATGCTATTACGATACAGTTCCCTGAGCTTGATCAACAAATCGGGGTATTTACGGTAAAAGGATCAGGGGTTGTTGAAGGACCAAGAAAGGAGCGCGATGGATACTCTCTGGTTGAACGAAGTTATATACTGAGCTCATATGAGATTGGACGCGCAACAATTCCATCATTGAAAATAAACTATAAGGGCGCTCAGGGTGAAGGCGAGGTTACTACGAATGAAGTGACGATTGATATTAAAGGGGTTATAGAAGAAGAGACAGTAACCGATATAAAAGATATTATTCCGCCGATAGAGATACCTACGAATTACAAACGATTCATGTATTGGGTTTTTGTGGGACTCGGCGGGCTGTTTATTGCTGGCATTCTTTATAGATTTTTCCATAAAATGAAAAAAAGACAAACAACGCAGGAACAAGAATATAGAAAAAGAACTCCACACGAGGTTGCCTATGAATTGATGGAACGGTTATTAAAAGAGGATTTAGTTGGCAAAGGATTAACCAAGGAGTATTATTATCGTATAACAGATATCCTGCGGCATTATATTGAGGACCGGTTTGGCTTGTTGGCGCCAGAACGAACAACGGAAGAGTTCTTCGCAGAAATGGCGCATACGAATAGGCTGGAAGATAGCCATAAAAGATTAATTCGTGAGTTTCTTGAACACGCTGATATGGTGAAATATGCAAAGTATGGGCCATCTAACGTAGAGGTTAAAGAGGCTTATGATAGAGCGAAACGATTAGTCGATGAAACAAAAGAACGTTTAGAAGAGGAGGTAATTGTCTGATGCCTATGTTGATTATCTTCAGGAATGATAAAATATTTTATTGGTATGCCTGGGCAAATGTGGTTGCTCTCTGCAAAGGTATTGTACCGCGTATTGATTGTACGTCTATTTTTAAACCTTTTCTTAAAGGGTAAAAAAATGGTAAAAGCGCCAGAAAAATTCTTGGATGAGTATTTACGTCATCAAAAAGGTCTTGCAAGTAATATAGTCACAAAGACAGCGAGGGAACCGATGCATAGTGTTTCAGAAGAAGAAATGGCAAGGCTTAAATTAAATTTGCAGATGTTATGGGCTATTTATAACACGCCAGAGATCAAAGAGATCCTTTCCAGAAAACATAGAATCCACTTCCTGGATATGAGAGGAGCCAAGGTAAGCTTAACGCTAAGTTATGTGGATCATGGTATTTTCATGGAATACGAGTTAGACATGGGCAGCAAAAAAGAGCTTGCAGGCGCTCAATTATATAAGCAGGCAGAGATGAATTTACAGAGATATTTTACTCATAAGGAAGGAATAGAAGAACTTCTCAGGACTGAGAATCAGGCGCTTCAGGCGGTGGTGGATGTTTTCATAGGGAGAGAACTTTTAGAATCAGAAGTCTGGAACGCTATTGCAAAAGGGGAACAGATCCAGTTATCAACAATGTCATATCTTGTTTAAGGGTAATGGTTGTCTCAATGGTTTTTCATGATCCGTTAATATTGTTATTAATTCTTATTATTCTTCCGCCGTTAATCTACTTTCACTTCCGTCGTAAGGGAACAAATCAGGTTGTCTTTCCATCGATAGAGATAGTAAAGAATCTAAAACCTTCTTTCTTTCATCGTTATAAACATATATTGATTATACTTCGGTCTATGGCTATTGTTTTGCTTGTGATCGCTCTGGCGCGGCCTCAATATGGAAATGAACAAACAAAAGTATCGACCGAAGGAATAGATATCGTCCTCGCTGTAGATGTCTCAGGTAGTATGCTGGCAGAAGATTTTACCATCGGTGGTCAAAGACATAACCGGCTGTATGTCGTTAAACGCGTGGTGGAGGATTTTATCAAGAGGCGTACGAACGATCGAATCGGCCTGGTTGTCTTTGCCGGGCGGGCGTATACGCAATGTCCAATGACTCTCGACTATGGGATGTTATTACAACTTTTACAGAAAGCTGAGATTGGCATGGTTGAAGATGGCACAGCCATAGGCTCTGGTATCGGTTCTTCTGTGGACAGGTTAAAAGATACGAAAGCAAAGAGCAAGGTAGTCATCCTGCTGACGGATGGAAGAAATAATGCGGGAGAGATAGATCCCTTAACTGCGGCTGAGATAGCGAGGACTTTTGGTATTAAGATTTATGCCATAGGCGCTGGTACGAAAGATCTGGCTCCATTTCCCATGATGGATATGTTTGGAAACAAAGTGATGAAGCAGGTGAAGATTGATATCGATGATGACGCCCTCACGGAAATTGCAAAAATTACTGATGGGAAGTATTATCGAGCAACCGATACCGACTCACTGAAGGAGATTTATAATCAAATAGATAAACTCGAAAAAACCGAGGCTGAGGTAACTCAATATACAGAGTATAATGAAGTATTTCATTATTTCCTGCTTCCCGCTTTTGGCTTGCTATTATTTGAATTAGGATTAATCAAAACAAGGTTCAGAAAAATACCATAATATTCTAGAGAAGGCACAGATTTTTGCAGATAAGCGTAGGTAAAGATTTTTAGTTTTCATCTTTACCGCCTGATAATCTGCATTCGAATAAAATTTTTATGAAATACGAAAACCTTAACTATCTTTATCTGCTTCCTGTTATTCCCCTATTGATTGTTGGGTACATCTTTGTCTTCAGGAAAAAGATGAAGGATTTACATACCTTTGCAAATATTGAACTCCTGCAAAAAGTTGGGCTCTCATTGAGCCAGAAGAAGCAATGGTTCAGGGCCACCTTAATGACGACAGGCATACTCTTTCTGATATTTACCCTTATTGAGCCTAAATGGGGATACCATTGGGAAGAGGTGGAAAAGAAAGGTATCGATATTGTAATTGCTGTTGATACTTCTAAGAGCATGCTGGCTGATGATGTAAAACCCAACCGGCTGGAAGTAGCAAAAAGAGAGATTGAGGATTTATTGCATGTGCTGGGAGGAGATCGTATCGGTCTGGTGGCATTTGCAGGGTCAGCATTCACATATTGTCCGTTGACATCCGATTATGGCGCTTTCCGTCTCTTTTTGAATGACTTAAATACTCATATTATTCCACGGGGCGGTACTGCTTTGGCGGAGGCAATAAGGAAAGGTCTTACTACTTTTGAGCGGGATTCAAAGAATCGCAAGGCGATAATCTTAATTACCGATGGCGAGAACCATGAGGATGACCCTCTGAAGGTATCCGAGGAGGCAAAAAGACAGGATGTCGTTATCTATACTGTCGGCGTAGGGAAAAAAGAAGGGTCCTATATCAGGATAAAAAACGAAAGTGGTCAGGAAACATTACTGAAAGACAAACAAGGGCAGGTCGTCAAATCAAGGCTCGATGAGATTACCTTAAACAAAATCGCATTGGGAACTGGCGGGCTTTATACCCCGGCGTATGGAACGAAGTGGGGTTTGGAGAAGGTGTATAAGAATAGCATCGCACAGATAGAAGAGTCTACGTATAAAACGCAACGGGTAAAACGGTATGTGAACCGTTATCAGATCCCTCTTCTTATTGCAATAATTGTCATTACTGTAGAAAGTTTTTTGATGGAGAGAAGGAAAGTAATTAGTCCTGTTACCTATCCGTAGGGCAACCCTTTAGGGTTGTCACCCCTGTGCACGTTTACGCGGGGGAGCAAGGCTAAACAGGTTCTCCGAGAATGCAATTGTAGTCTTCAGTGTATACTGTATATTGTTTAAATTCTAACGATTGATCAATATATAGTATAGCTCTTGGCTTGCAAAGTAATTCTCGGACAGCCTGTAAAGCCTTGTCCTACATTTTGAGTAAGAGACAAAAGTTGCCGAAGGCCTGGTTTCAATGTTTAGTAATTTCAAAGTATTTTGTTTTTCCATGCCATTCCCGCGAAAGTGGGAATCCAGGCACTTTTTGAGGAATCTGGATTCCCATTTACACGGGAATGACAAAATAACGCACAGTCGCTGCCAAAGGTAGCCTAATTAAAAATAGGGGTAAGATATTATATAGAAAGAGATTCTTAGTTCCCTTGAAAGCCCTGTTAGGAGCAATATGTGGCAAAATACCTGTACAACACTCTGGTAAATAGTATGCTTAATAAGAAAAATTGCAGTTTACTCTTCGTAATATTCCTTGGGTTTTTATCCATAGGGTGGATTGACCCATTGGCTGATAAGGTACGGGAGGGAAACCAGCTTTATCATAATGGCAAGTATGATGAGGCATTGGATAAATATATAAATGCGCAAATAGATTTACCTGATGCAAGCCAACTAGACTTTAATGTAGCTGATGCTCAATACAAACGGGGTAAATACGAAGAGGCCACCCAGTTATTTGACAAGGGTATAAAATCTGACGATGCTGGAATGAGAGCAAGATCGAGTTTTAATATGGGTAATGCCCTGTATCGCCAGGGTAAAATGAAAGAGGCATTGGAATGCTATAAGAAGACTGTGGATTTTGCTGAAGAAGCAGAAGGCAAGGGTGGTAGTAATCTTGAGACATTGAAAAATGATGCAAAGTATAACTACGAATATGTTGAAAAGAAGATGAAAGAGGAGAAGCAACAGCAGCAAAATCAGGATCAAAAAGATCAACAACAGAAAGAAGATCCTAAAAAAGACGATAAACAATCGGAAGAAAATAAAGGCAAGGATAAGGAAAAAGAGCGGCAAAAGCCCCAGGAGAAGGATAAAGAACCATCCGAACCAGAGGATACTCAGGAAAAGGATAGGAATGAAGAAGATAAACATCAAAACCAGTCTCAGCAAGATAAACAAAAAGATCAGCCTTCTGAACAGCAACAACAGCAGTTACAGCCACAGGGACAGAAACAGATGTCAAAAGAGGAGGCAGAACAATTGCTGGAGGCATTGAACCAGTCCGAAAAAGAGGCGAGGGCAATGAAAAGAGATGCGCAGCGCGTACAACATGGGTCCACTGAAAAGGATTGGTAATTCATTCATGAGAGTAAAACTTACCGCAGACGACACCGAGAGAAAGAGCATAGGCAAAGATAAAAATGAAAACATTTTTTTCATGGAAATCTCTGATGTTTTTGTGTCCTCTGCAGGCAAGTTAATTTTTATGCGTTAGAAAGGTATTACAGAATGGGAAAATATGTAAGATATGTAAGCCTCTGTATTGGAATTATCATAACCTTTGGGTATACAGGGAGTGTATGTGCTCAGGATATTAGTTTAACGGCGACTGTCGACCAGAATATCCTGAAATTGCATGATCGTCTGGAATTAACATTAACGATTCATGGCACGCAAGATACATCACCACCCTCATTCCCAAATATCGAAGGTTTTACCTTACTATTTGGTCCAAAGGTTTCTGCACAAACAAGGATCGTCAATGGTGATGTTTCCATAAGCAAAGAGTATACGTATGTATTACAACCTGCAGCAAAAGGTAAATTTATTATTGGGCCATCTACGGTAGAATATAAAGGGAAGGTTTATTCTTCTCGTCCAGTAGGGGTTGAGGTCGTTGATTCATCTCACTCGGCGGATTCACAATCCCCGGATCTCGACAAACTCATCTTTCTGGAACTCTGTGCCGATAAAAATGATACCTATATTTATGAACAGGTTGTGCTGTCATTCAAATTCTTCTTCCAGAAGGGATTGCCGGTTAGTGATATTGATTATACGGCGCCGGTTACAAAAAACTTTATGGAAGAAAAACTTGGAGACCAGAGGCAGTATGAGGAAATTCGTGACGGGATTATCTACAATGTCTTAGAGCTTCGCACAGCCCTTTTCCCTATGGTTTCCGGGGAACTCACGGTGACACCCGCAAAGTTGAAATGCGATTTGATTATTCAGCAAAGGAGGAGTCGCAGGGATTCAAATCATGATAGTTTTTTTGATGATGCCTTTTTCGATGATTTTTTTGGCAAGGAACAGAAGAGATATCCTCTTAAAAGGTCAACGAAGCCAGTAACCATAAAGGTGAAACCGATGCCCGAACAAGGTAAGCCGAAGGAGTTTAAAGGCGCTGTAGGCGCGTATGAGATGGAGGCTTCTATAGGGACACGGCAAGTAAAGGTAGGCGACCCGATTACCCTTTCCATTTCAATATATGGAGAAGGAAACATTCAGACAATTAATGAACCGGTGCTGGCGTTGCATAACGAAAATGATTTTAAACTATATCCTGCTGAATCTCATACACAAATTACGAACCGTGAGGAATTGATTCGGGGGCGAAAGGTATTTAGCAAGGTGATTGAACCTCAAAAAACAGATCTGAAATATACCCCTGCTATTGTATTTAGCTTTTTTGATCCATCCGCAGGACAGTACAAGACGATTACCAAAAACCCCATGCCTATTTTTGTTGAGGCTGGCCAACAGGAAATGCCGATTCAATTAACACTTTCCGGCGATACTGCGCCATCGGCAAAACAGCACGCACAAATATTAACGCAAGATGTCTTGCCTATTATGACGAATCTGGCCTCGCTACGAAATCAGAATATCTCTGTCTATAAAAGCCCTCTTATGATAGCATGCCTTTCTATTCCATCGATTGCGGTTATAGCTTCATTGCTGATAACAAGGCATAAAGAAAAATTGCAGTCAGATGTCGGATATGCCAGGTACAGGCGGGCGCATACCATAGCAAAAAAGAGGCTGGTAACAGCACAATCAGCGCTCTCCCAAAACACGCCTGCAGAATTTTATTCAGCTCTTTCAAGGGCGCTGGCTGATTACCTTGCAGATAAATGTAATATTTCTACAACAGATGCTTCTGATGAGAAAATTGGTTACGTATTAAAACAGCGAGGGGTTGAAGACGGATTGGCAGGAGAATTCTCCCGTTGTTTAACCAATTTTGATTATCGGCGCTTTTCGGGAGATGGAGGAACAAAGGACGAGATGGATCGTTCTTTAAAACTTGCAGCACAACTTATTACAAGACTGGAGAAGCAATTGTCATGAAGATGCGTTTCATTGCTCTTTTCTTCCTTCTTATTTCTTTTTTTATCTATGAGGAACTTTTTGCATCCGCACTATCAAGGGATGATGCGATAAAATTATTTACTGATGCAAATGAAAACTATCAGCAAGCTGCAAAGCTTATTGCAGCAAAAAATAATCAAGAAGCAGATAAAAAATTACACGACGCGGCATTGCAATACGAAAAGATACTGACGAATGGATTCGAACATGGCCAGATATACTACAATCTGGGAAATACCTATTATCGTCAGGGGGCATTAGGAAAAGCTATTGTAAATTACCGGAGGGCTCAGCGCCTTCTGCCGAGGCATGCAGATCCCGATGCCAATCTGAAATTGGTTAAAAGCGCCATAGAGGATAAGGAATTAGTCCATGAAACCCCGGTTGCGATTCAAAGGATATTTTTTTGGCTTTTCCTGTTAAACCAGAATGAATTGATACTAACAGCCGTATCTTTGTATGCCGTGTTGATAGTATTGATTCTCTCTTTCATTATTCTTAAATATCCATGGTTTAAAAGGATTATCATAAGTGTTACCTTCGGCCTGTGTATTGTAGTGGTATCACTGGGCATTAAAATCTACAGAGAACAGGGAATACATCGCGGGGTAATCGTTGTGAAAAAGTGCCAGATACTCTATGGCCCCGGAAAAGAGTATGAACCTAAGTTTGAAATACATGATGGCGCGGAATGTGTCGTTGAAGATGAAAAAGATGGTTGGTACAGAGTGTATATGTACGTTGGCGTCAAACAGGACATGGAGTCAAAAGCAGTCATGGAAGAAAAGGCAAGTAAAGAACTCAGAAGAGGATGGTTGCAAAAAGGGGATGTGGACATTATCTGATGCTTTATGGTTTATTTTTCTTACGTTTTCCTTCTTTCCCTTGTTCCGGTTTATTTAGACCAGGAGGGTAAAATGAAGTTCTCTGGAGAATTGTTAATTACTGCATATATCATGTTCGTTACCATGGTATTGGGTTTTATTATTCTCTGTATGATATCGGGGAGAAAGGGCTATAAAAAGACACTCCCTTCAAAGATAGATCATAAAAGCACGCCAGATAGTTAACGATAACTATAACCATTTGAATCACTAAAAATTTTATCTTCAGACACTCCAGATATATCATTTTCCCCTTTCGCACTGTCTTGTACGTATTATTATCATTTTACAAGGCTTCCAAAATGAGTCTATTCAGATCAATCAAGATAAAATTAATCATATTCTCTCTTTGTATTTCTCTCATACCTATAGCCATAATCACTACCTTGAACACTATTCTTAGCTTGATGCATATGAGGCTTTAGCCTTGCGGAAGGCGATCCTAAACAGGTTGTCTGAAAATGCAATTGCAATCTCAGGGTATACTCTATATATTGTTTACATTATAATGATTGATCTCTGGGGAGCATAGTTTTCGGTCTGTAAAATAATTTTCGGACAGCCTGTTTAGGGTTATATGCGTTACCTTAAGCAGGAAAATAAATCTTACCTTTTCATAAAGCGGGTTTGTGGTAGGTAGGGCGGATTAAGCGATAGCGAATCCGCCTTTTCTGGAAATAGTATTGATGGATTCGGCGTAAAAACCAACGCCTTAATCCACCCTACTCATACCTTGTACTATAACCGCATCTTTCAGGTTGAGCACGGACAAACCATCCCTGTTCAAGACATGCTGGGACAGGGTTTGTCCGTGCCACCCCAAATACTACTTAAGGTAGCGCTTATACAGGGGTGGCAACCCTAAATGGTTGCCCTGCGGAATTCCTCTTTATTAATCATGCCATTTTGCATCTTTTTACTCTATTGCAAACTGGATATGCTTTATGGATTAAGATTACAATTATGGAAAAACTCTTCTCTCATTTTTAGAGATTTTAAGAATACACTTCAAGGAGTCCTGCGCATGAACTCATCTCTATCTATAAGAGGTAAATTCCTCATATTCACTCTCTGTATTTCCCTCATACCAATAGCGATAATTACAACAATATGTTTTCTGAATGCCAGAAGTACACTAAAGTATCAGATTCTTGAACAATTAAGAGCGGTTGCAGAATCAAAAAGGCTTCACATGCTATCCCTTATGGAAAGGATAAAGATACAGACCATAGATTTCAGCTCTGACGAATTCATAAGAAATTGTATGAGAAGGGCTCTCCGCGGAGATTCCTTTTATCACGATGAGGCAATAAGATTAAACAAGTATTTCTCAAGGAATAAGCAACTACTTAACCAACATTTCATAGCAATAATCCTTGTAGATAAATATGGTAAGGTAATCTCGTCTACCAATCTGAATTTTATTGATAAAGATATGTCAAATAGCGATATCTTTATTCAAGGAATAAGTAAAAGCGAAGGTAAAACCTATATTAAACTCCATTACCACTCTTCCCTTGATACAAATTGTATATTAATTTCTACACCCATTATTTCTCAACATAACGCAGAGTTGCTCGGTGTTATTGTTAATGTCTATAACCTTAGATTCTTGAATGAAATTACAACCGACCGTGTTGGAATGGGAGAGACTGGTGAAGTGTATCTGGTTAACAGAGACAAGGTGATGCTGACTGAATCGAGATTTATAGAAGATGCATCACTGAAGCAGAAAGTAGATACAGAGCCTATTCGTGCCTTTGCGGAGAATAATGAAGAGATAGTTGGTATATATAAAGACTACAGGGGAATACCTGTTATTGGCGCCTCGATGATTATACCCGGATATGATTGGGTGCTTTTGGCAGAGATAGATGAGGCAGAGGCCTTTGCACCAGTAAGGATATTGGGTATTGTTACGCTGATCTTTGGAGTGGTTGTTGCTGCATTGGTTACCGGTGCAGGGGTTATTTTTACTATTTCAGTATCAAAGCCGATTAAGGATTTAAAGGATGCAGTGGAAAGGTTTGCTGACGGAGACCTGAATTACCCGGAGAAGATACGTTGCAAGGGAGATATTGGCTTACTGGCCAGGAGTTTTCATACAATTGCTGAAAGGCTCTTAAAGGAAATTATTGAACGGAAACGGGCGGAAGAAATGCTGCAACACACCGACATAGAACTTCGCCAGGTATTGAGTTCGATTTCGGATTATATTTGGAGCGCTGAGGTTGATAAGAAAGGTACATTTACCTATCGTTATTACTCTCCCGTGGTGGAAAAGATCACCGGTAGGCCTCCGGAATTTTATGTACGGGGGCCAGAGCGCTGGTTGAGTACTCTGCATCCTGAGGATCGAACCAGGCTGGAAAATGCATTAATTCGCATTTCAGTGGGCAAGTCAGCTCTTGAAGAAGAGGAGTACCGGATTATTAAGCCGGATGGAACGATTCGCTGGGTGCGTGATAGTATCGTTGCGAAGAAAGGGGAGAATGAATCTATCCATCTGCATGGTGTGGTATCCGATATTACCGGGTATAAACGGGCAGAGGAATCGTTGCGGAAAAGTGAAACCGGTTTTGCGAATGCGCAACGAATAGCCCATCTGGGAAACTGGGAATGGGATATCAGGGAAGATAAGTTGTATTGGTCGGATGAGCTTTATCGTATCTTTGGTTTGTCTCCGGATACGTTTACTCCGACCTACAAGGTGTTCCTGAGTTTTGTTCATGGAGACGATAGAGAGTCTGTGAAAAAATCTCTTCGTGAATCTATCTGTAAGGGAAAGCCTTATACTAATAACCTCCGTATTATTTTACCAAACGGCCGGATACGCATCATCCATGTACAGACTGAGATCATAAGTAATCAGAGAGGCAAGGTGGTTAAAATGAATGGAACGGTTCAGGATATTACTGAATTTAAGCGCATAGAAGATGAACTGAGAGCGCTGAATGAATCTTTGGAGCAACGGGTAGCAGAGCGGACTACGGAACTCATGAAGGTAAATGAGGAATTACGGAAAGAGATTGCAGAGCGAAGACAGACAGAGGAAGCATTGCGTACAAATGAAAGTAAGTATCGTTTGCTCTTAGAGAACCTGCCACAAAAGATATTTTACAAAGATAAAAATTCAGTATATGTGTCTTGTAATCAAAATTACGCTGCGGATCTATCGATAAAATCGGATGAGATTAGAGGAAAAACGGATTATGATTTCTATCCCAAGACAATAGCTGAAAAATACCGGGCAGATGATAAAAGAATTATGAAATCAGGGCGAACAGAAGAAATAGAAGAGAACTATATCAAGGATGGGAGGGAATGCATTGTGCATACGGTAAAAACCCCCGTAAAAGATGAAAAAGGTACTGTTGTTGGCATCTTAGGTATATTCTGGGATAAAAAATAGCCGTATAAATTTATTTATTGCTTTTATTATCATACTATGATATGAGAATAGAGCGAAGGTCTTAGTTTTCTTAAATTTGTTGAAGATGAATGGGGAAACGGAAATTATTAAAAGGAATATTGAGGAGGGATAGGAAAGAGTATATGGAAGAACTAACTGATATAGAAAAATTAAGATTCGAAGATTTACATGTATCAGAAGAACTACGGAAAGCAATTAAAGATATGGGTTTTGAAGAAGCCACTCCAATACAGTATCAAGCTATTCCCCATATTTTAAAAGGAAAAGATATCATTGGGCAAGCCCAAACAGGCACCGGGAAGACTGCAGCGTTTGGAATTCCCGCACTCGAAATGATAGATCCTGGTACCAGGGAACTACAAGCGATAATTTTATGTCCTACAAGGGAATTGGCAATCCAGGTTGCCGAAGAGATGAAAAAATTATCGAAATATAAAAAGGCCATTGAGATTTTGCCGATCTACGGAGGGCAACCTATAGAACGTCAAATTAAGGCATTAAAAAAAGGGGTGCAAATTATTATTGGTACTCCGGGACGTGTTATGGACCACATGAACCGCCGTACGCTAAAAATGGATACCGTAAGAATAATCGTACTGGATGAGGCGGATGAGATGTTGGATATGGGGTTTCGGGAAGATATCGAATTTATTATGGAGAAAATTTCCAGGAAGAGACAAACCATTCTCTTCTCCGCAACTATGCCTCAGGCTATTTTAGATTTGACAAAAAAATATCAAAACGATCCGCAATTTATAAAGGTTGTGCACAAGGAACTTACAGTTCCGCATATTGAGCAATTTTATTTTGAGGTAAAAGAGCAGGCGAAATTAGAGACACTATCCCGTTTAATCGATATCTATAATTTAAAACTATCACTGGTATTTTGTAACACAAAAAGGCGGGTAGATGACCTGGTAGAACATCTCCAGGCAAGAGGATATCTGGCTGATGGTTTGCATGGGGATATGAGACAATCACAAAGAAATAGCGTTATGTCCAAGTTCAGGAAAGGAACTATCGAAATTCTGATAGCAACTGATGTAGCAGCCCGGGGAATTGATGTGGAAGATATAGAAGCTGTCTTTAACTATGATGTGCCGCATGATGAAGAATACTATGTGCACAGGATAGGAAGAACGGGGAGGGCGGGGAGAAAAGGTCGCTCATTTACCTTTGTTGTAGGGAGAGAGATTTATCAAATAAAGGATATACAACGATATGCGAAGACGAAAATTACACCTCAAAAGATTCCTTCTCTTGGTGACGTAGAAGAAATTAAAACAAGTTTACTTTTAGGGAAGGTAAAAGAAACAATTAATGAAGGGCATTTAGGGAAATATATTCACTGGGTTGAAAGCCTGGCTGGTGAAGATTATGCCTCTATAGATATTGCCGCATCTTTATTAAAAATAATTGTAGGGGAAAAAAGTAAACAAACATCAGCACAAGAGGAAGATTTTAGAGATACAGGACCCGCAGCATCAGACATGGTGAGATTGTTTATTAATGCGGGGAGCAAGCAGAAAGTGCAAGCTAAGGATATTGTAGGAAGCATCGCCGGTGAAACAGGTCTTTCCGGCAAGATGATTGGAGCTGTTGATATTTTTGACAATTATACTTTTGTAGAAGTGCCGAAAGAATACGCAGAAGATATCCAGGATGTTATGAAAGATATTAAAATCAAAGGGAAGAAGATTATTATAGAACCTGCCAGCCAAAAAACAACCGGAACAGCATCTAAGAAATCTTATGGGAAAAAGGGCAAGCGGCGCAGGAAATAATTGTATATGAGAGCTGATTATTTTGTGATATTTTCTTCTGGTATTACTCTTCTGATGTGGGGCCTTTGGGGCTTTTTCGGAAAACTTGCAATTGAAAGAAACATGTCACCGGTCTCTATTTTTCTTGCCGAAGTGCTTATTTGCCTGATTTGTGCAGCATTCGTTTTCCTGTTTTTTTCCCGTACAGAAAATTTTCTTCCATGGCGCACGCCCTGGAATATATTTGGTTTCTTATCAGGAGTAAGTCTGGCTTTGGGTCTTGTGTTCTATTATTTTGCGCTCCAAAGAGGCCATGCAAGTCTGGTCGTGCCCTTAACTTCCCTGTATCCTGCTGTGACAGTAGTCCTGAGCTATGCAATTCTCGCTGAACGACCAAGCTTAACCCAGTGGATTGGACTCATACTGATTCTTATCGGCGCATTTTTTTTGCTCTCAGGTCCGATTGAGGGCAGGCAGGATAACTATAGATAACTTTATGAGAACAATAATCAGGAGTGTTTTTCTTTAAGTTGTCTATAGTTTCTATCTTTCAAAAAGCTCTCTTATGAATATCTATAGTATTTCAAGGATGAAATCGAATATATCCTCAACAGAAGAAAGACTACCCCGCCGGTCATTGCGAGGGTATTGTCCGAAGCAATCCTTTGCATGTTTCAGAAGAGATTGCTTCGGATAATACCCCATATGCATCAAGCTAAGAGTAGTATTCCATAAAAAAAGAGGTATCCCTTTGGAAAAAGAGCAATATAGGTCCATGTTCCCCTCTAATCCCCCCTAACCTCCCTTTAAAAAGAGGGGAAAGAAGGGATTTTCCTCTTTTCTAAAGGGGGACTAAGGGGGATTATGGGTGGTTTGTTATTCTTCACCGCGTTTACTCATGTTAGCTTGACGCATAGGGGACAATACCCTCGCAATGACCTGTTTAGGGTTTCCGTAACGTTTCCCTATACCAGCATACAACCAAAGACTCAAAATACTTGCACTATATTCTGTTCTGTTTCATCTCCTGGATGCTATATGCAACTTAATGATAAAAAAGCGATTTTCGGATGGAGTATGTATGATTGGGCTAATTCGGCTTTTGCTACCACCGTTATGGCTGGATTTTTTCCCATTTTTTTAAAACAATACTGGAGTATTGGCGTTGATACCACGATAACTACAGCGAGGTTAGGATTTGCAAATTCGGCTGCAAGTATAATCATAGGTTTAGGAGCGCCCATATTAGGAGCCATTGCTGACAAGGGGACTTCGAAAAAGAAATTTCTTTTCTTCTTTGCTTATATGGGCGCAGTGATGACTTCATGCCTGTGCATGGTCCCTCAGGGTAACTGGCCGGTAGCCATTCTTCTGTATATCTTTGCAACTGTTGGATTCTTGGGAGGGAATATCTTCTACGATGCATTGATCACGAGCGTGGCATCCGGGAAGAAGTTGGACTTTGTCTCTGGATTAGGTTTTTCTTTGGGATATCTGGGAGGCGGTATCCTTTTCGCATTCAATGTATGGATAGTTCTCAATGCTAAAGTATCTGGATTTTCAGATACCGGGAAAGTGATAAAATCCTCATTCCTTTCCGTAGGCATCTGGTGGGCTGTATTTTCTATCCCCCTCTTCCTTTTTGTAAAAGAGCCTAGGAATACTGAGATAAAATTACCTGTAACTATGGTAAAAGCAGGTTTTACCCAATTAAGAAAAACATTCCGGAACTTTCGGCATTTAAAGACGGTTTTTCTCTTTCTTATGGCCTATTGGTTCTATATTGATGGGGTAAATACCATTATCTACATGGCGGTAGATTATGGTATTTCTATAGGCCTTGAATCCCGTGATTTAATTGTCGCATTACTCATCACGCAATTCATCGGGTTTCCATCTGCTTTGGGGCTTGTTTATCTTGGCGGTAAGATTGGCGCCAGATATGTTATCTTTATCGCTCTTGCAATTTATTTATCTGTTTCCTTCTATGGAGCTTTTGTGCAAAGTAAGAATGAATTCTATATATTAGCCATTACCATTGGTTTGGTTCAGGGTGGCATTCAGGCGTTAAGTCGCTCTTATTATGCAAAAATAATTCCTGTTAACAAATCAGCCGAGTATTTTGGCTTTTATAATATGGTAGGTAAATTTGCTGCTGTTATTGGCCCTGCCTTTATTGGTGGAATCAGTCTGATGACGAGATCTCTTGGGTATAGCAGTGATAGCGCATCGCGATTTGGTATTTCGTCTGTCTCGCTCTTTTTTATTATTGGCGGAATTTTGTTCTCTCTTGTAAATGAAGAAAAAGGGCGGAAAGAGATGAAATACTTATCTCAGGATTCTGTTTAGAATTTTTCGTAAGGTGGAAAATATTTTCTTTTTATCTTTCATTTCCTCTATTATGCGGTATAGTATAGCTAAGAGAAAACAGTACTACTGTTCGAGATTTTTTATAAATTACATGATTGCAAGGTAACTATCAGATTGATAAAGAAAATTTAAAAATCTGCCGATGATACCTGATTTATGAATTTTTTATAGCAAAGAGATCCCCATCGAATTAAAAAGGAATCCTAACCTTATAGACATTGTAAAGGTGGGGTATACGTATAGTTCCCATACAATCGTGCTGCATCGATCTTTATTAAGAGCAACTCATCTTTTTTTTGATATTCAAATTCAATCTCCAGGTACTTCCAATACACTGCCTCCAGATATCTTAGATTTACTCCATATACTGTTTTATTGTTACATAAGGTAGTCTTCGACAATTGTATAAGCTCTTGGATTTTCGCATAAATCTATACGTAGGTTCTTTCGATAACAGAATTTGTATGGCATGTATTTTTAACTTTTTAGACTATGGCGTCTAAAATTTGCGACTGTTTTTACATTGGTTTATTTGTGAGGATAAATCGTAGGCAAGGGCTTTAAAGAATAGAAAGGAGATACGCGTGAATATTTACGTAGGTAACTTACCACACGATGTTAGTGAAGATGATTTGCGACAAGCTTTTGAGGTTTTTGGAAAGGTGACATCCGCTACTGTTATAAAAGATATATTCAGCGGGACATCAAAAGGGTTTGGGTTTGTGGAAATGCCTGCCAAAGCTGAAGCACAGGCTGCAATCAATGGTTTGAATAGCAAAGAATTAAAAGGAAAAATGATTGTCGTTAATGAGGCTCGTCCACGTGAAGAAAAACGAAGGGGCGGCGGTGGCGGCGGAAGAGGTAGCAGTGGCGGCGGTGGTGGTAGGGGTGGAAGATACGGTAGTGGCGGCAGCGGTGGAAGACGGCGTTTCTAATAAAGATACCATGCGGAATAACGCAGGATATCATGTTACTTAACAACGTGTTTGCAGCTATGTTTTGCCTAACACATTTGGTTTTAGCATACGCTGGAGGACGTTATTGGATTCCTCAGAAGGGAGCTATTATAAAACGAAAGGAGTGAAAAATGAGACAGGCAAAGTATGGTGATACCGTTAAAGTACATTACACGGGTAAATTGGATGATAGTACAGTATTTGATTCCTCTGAAGACCGTGAACCTTTACAGTTTACTATAGGTAATGGTCAGATAATCCCAAGTTTTGAACAATCGGTGGTGGGAATGAGCCCCGGAGAATCAAAAACCATTAATATTAAATCGGAAGATGCATATGGGGGTCATAACGAAGAGATGGTAGGGGTTATAGACCGGGATGAATTTCCCCCCGATGTGGAACCAAAAATTGGACAACAGTTTAAGGTCCGTGGCGTTGATGGTCAAACATCGGTAGTTACGGTAACTGATGTTTCTGAATCTGATGTGACATTAGATGCTAACCATCCTTTGGCTGGTAAAGACCTCATTTTTGATGTCAAACTTATAGATATTGCATGACTACCTTTCGTTATCATTTCAATCAGACAGCACAGAAATTTCTCACGGGAAGGCTGAGGCAATTTGCTTCCTTTATCAGAGGGACTATGTAAGGTACGATTGCGAATGTATCTCTCTATCAGATCGATAATTATAGAAAATTGTGTAAACTAATGTAGGGGTGAACGGTCATTCGCCCCTACATTGTTCGACCCTCTGCAGTCTTCATTTCCTGATTTTTATCTTCTTTTCCAGAAATTGTGCCATGTCACATCCTTGTGATATCGCAATTTTGTATCATGTCACAGTATTCACATTATCATAGTCAATCATTCCGTGCTGTTCGCCATCCGAAAAACTACACCGGGTTTATTATCTTATCGATTATGTACTACGAAAAGTAAAATTTAATCATTCCTTATCTTTCTCATACTATTGGCACATCTTTTTCTCTATAGAATTTATCATTTTCCCTGTATTGTACAACAACACAAGAGGAGCAAAGAGAAGTGGCACGGGCAAAATATGGTGATACTGTTAAGATCCACTATACGGGAAAACTTGAAGATGGTACGATATTCGATACCTCAATTAATCGAAAACCTCTGAGATTTACCATAGGTAAAGGTTCTATCATTTCTGGTCTTGAAGAAGCAGTAATTGGGATGGAGCCAGGTGAGTTAAAAACAATCAAAGTACCATCAAATAAAGCACATGGTTCATATAACGAAGAATTAATTGTCGTAATAGACCGAGAAGAATTTCCATCCAATTTGGAACCGGAGGTAGGTCATCAGCTAGATATTTATCAAGAGGGTGGCGGGACTGTTGTAGTCACGGTGACCAATATTACTGAACAGGAAGTAACTCTGGATATTAACCACCCTTTGGCCGGCAAGGATCTTATCTTTCATTTTCAGCTCATAGAAATTATTCCACCGTCTCATTGATAGTTATCTTAAATATTTTCCGAAGATAACATCGAGCTTCTTCTTAACGCTCTCTGGAATCATGTTTTTATGAGTTACAATAGCATTTTGTACTGCTGTTGCGCAAGAACAGCTTCTCTTTTGTTCTATTTTTGGAATAGCGCCCCTGAGAATCTGTTTTGCTGTTTCAGCATTTTTATTTAAATTTGCAATAATCATTTCCAGCGTTACCGGTTCTTCTTCTATGTGCCAACAGTCATAGTCTGTAGCCATAGCTAAGGTACTGTAGCATATTTCTGCTTCCCGTGCCAGTTTAGCTTCCTGAAGATTTGTCATACCGATGATGCTAACTCCCCATTGTCTGTACACATTCGATTCTGCCCGGGTAGAGAATAAAGGGCCTTCCATGCACAAATAGGTACCGCCCTTGTGTACCCGTACACCAAGGGATTTAGCCACATTAAATAATGTATTGGCAAGGGTACTGCATACCGGATCGGCAAAACTTACATGTCCTACAATTCCTTCCCCGAAGAATGTGCTGACCCTGCCTTGTGTCCTGTCAAAGAACTGGTCTGGAATAACAATATCTAAAGGTTTAATCTCTTCTTTCATACTTCCAACAGCGCTGACAGCAATGATATGCTCCACCCCTAATTTCTTCATCCCGTAAATATTAGCCCTGAAGTTGAGTTCTGATGGTAAGATCATGTGTCCTCTGCCATGACGTGGCAGAAAAGCCACTTTCCGTCCTTCTAAGGTTCCTACCATAAAACTATCAGACGGTTTGCCAAAAGGGGTATCAATTGACACCTCTTTTACCTCTTGAATTCCCTCTATATTGTAAAGGCCGCTCCCCCCAATAATGCCGATCATCTGTTCTCTCATTTTTTATCCCTCCTTTTACCGTAACATTTCTTGCTACAGAGCAACGAATTTCCAGGATCAAAATCTTTATTGTTTGTATCTTTTTATGCCTGAGCAGTATGGTTATTACTCAGAATAAGAACGTCTAGATTATGCGAAAAGTATCCTCTCTGTGTCAATAAATAAAATTTGAAGTGTTTTGATGACGTTGATATAATCCACTTACCTGTGAAAATTTCCCTGTATGTTTAATAAACAACAATGAAAAGAGAAGGATGATGACGTGAAAAATCATGAGATTGCAGCATTATTTGAACGGATTGCTAATGTACTGGAGCTTAAAGGGGAAAACGCCTTTCGCATAAATTCTTACCGGAAGGCTGCCCGGATACTTGGAGATGTAACAGAGGATATAGAAGTACTTGCCAAAGAAGGGAAATTAAAGGACATTCCCGGCATCGGAGAAGGTATGGCTGAAAAAATTATGGAATATATTCATACCGGAAAAATGTCCAAGTACGATGAGGTAATGAAGGAAATTTCTGAAGAAACAATAACCCTTATGCAGATACCTGGCTTAGGTCCAAAAACCGTAGCCATGTTGAATAAGAAATTAGGTATTGTGAGTTTGAGTGACCTTGAGAAGGCTCTACAAGAGGGCAAGCTAAAGGGATTATTTGGGATTGGAGATAAGAAGATTCAAAATATTATGAGAGGGATCGAGTTATTTAAGACGAGTCAGCAGCGTATCCTTATTGGAATAGCATACCCTGTTGTTAAAGGGATTATAGAGGTATTAAAACACCATTCACAAACAAAAGATGTACAATCAGCAGGTTCGTTGCGCAGAATGAAAGAAACTGTTGGGGATATAGATATACTAGCCACCGGTACACATGGTGAGGATGTTGTAAAATCTTTTGTAACTATGCATGGTGTAACACAGATATTAGCAGCAGGGGATACCAAAGGAAGTGTTCGGGTGGAGGAAGGTGTGCAAGTAGACTTGCGAGTGGTTCGTGAAGATGAGTTCGGTTCTGCATTACAATACTTTACCGGCTCAAAGGAACACAACGTCCATCTCCGGGAGATTGCTAAAAAGAAGGGATATAAGATCAATGAGTATGGCATCTTTAAGGACAATAAAAAGATTGGGGGAAGTAAGGAGGAGGAAATTTATAAGGCGCTGGGGATGGACTGGATACCGCCTGAATTGCGGGAAAATAAGGGAGAAATCGAAGCTGCTCAGGAGGGGAAATTACCGAATCTCATTAAACTTTCAGATATCAAGGGAGATCTCCACAACCATTCCGATTGGAGTGATGGCAATTCCACTTTTGAGGAAATGGCCAAACGAGCTATGGATAGGGGATATAGGTATCTCGTGGTATCGGATCACTCACAATCACTCCATGTGGCGAATGGTTTAAAGGAGGAAGAACTGCTTGAAGAGATTGAGGAGATTGATAATTTGAATAAAAAATTGAAAGGATTTACCTTGTTGAAGGCGACAGAAGTGGATATTATGGCTGATGGGTCTATTGATTTTCCTGATAAACTATTAGAAAAACTGGATGTTGTTATAGCTTCTATCCATAGTGGATTTAAGCAAGAGAAGAAAAAAATTACCGAGCGAATGATTGCTGCTATTCGTAATCCTTATGTCAACATCATCGCCCATCCAACAGGCCGGTTAATTAGTAAACGTGAAGGGTATGAGGTAGACCTGGATAAGGTTATGGAGGCTTGCGTTGAAACCGGTACGGCGCTTGAGCTTAACTGTTATTATGATAGGCTCGATCTCAATGATAGCAATTGCAAAAAGGCAAAAGAGACAGGAGTTATGATTGCAATTAGTACCGATGCCCACCATGTGGATCAGATGTGGATGATTGAATTGGGTGTGGGGATAGCCCGCAGGGGTTGGCTGGAGGCAAAGAATGTAATTAACACATTCTTACTCCATGACTTAAAAGCCTTTTGTAAGAAAAAAAGGGCAGCTATCTAATTACTTCACACAACGATAGCGCTTGTTCTTCTATCTGATCCAACAGGGTAGAACTTTCCCGAGGAAATTCAGTCATCACCTCTGTGTATTCTCAATATAACATCAGAGACGATACAAAGCCCACCAAACTTTTTTATAATAGGCTTTATAGCCTCTACGACCTTATGCATCTGATTTTCCTCACCCACAACTAATATGTAACTGTTTTTAAATAAATCTGAGAATGCATAACCAGACCGCACTCCCCGATGGCCTTTTCCTGTTACATCTTTTATAACACTGTAACCGGAAACCCCAACCTCTTCAAGGAGTTTAATAATATTTTCAACTTCAAGAGCATCTGTTATTATTTCTACTTTTACCACTCTTTTCATATTTTTATTTCCAAAATAAGGGAATCCATTGATCAGTTCTCAAAATTAAATAGTAATACAAAGGTATTCCTACGATAATATTGAACGGGAAGGTAATAGCTAAAGCCATGGGAACGAATAAACTTGGATTTGCCTCAGGAAGCGACAATCGCATAGCTGCAGGGACTGCAATATATGAAGCGCTGGCACAAAGTACCGAAAACACGAGGGCATTTTCTGGCTGCAAATGTATGAGCTTTGCTATAAAAATACCAACACACGCATTAAGAACCGGAACTAATATCGCAAAAGGTGGTAAAAAGAATCCTGCGCTTCTCAGATCACCAATTCTTTTTGCCGCCAAAAGCCCCATATCAAGAAGAAAAAAGCTTAGCATTCCTTTGAAGATGTCTTTTGTAAAAGGTTTTAGAGTATCCCATCCTTCTTCACCTGAAGCTAATCCAATCAAAAGACTACCGGATATAAGTAATACAGAACCATTCAGGAATGCCTCCTTCATGACCATACCCCAGGAAAAGTGATTCCCTTCTTTATTATTCGGGGCAAATAATCTTGCTAAGATAATACCGATAACGATTGCCGGAGATTCCATAAGCGCCAGCGCTGCTACCATATACCCTCCAGGCTCAAGACCTAATGTCTGAAGAAAAGTGACAGCGGTTATAAACGTTACCGCACTTATGGAACCATATGTTGCAGCAATTGCTGCAGCATTATAAGCGTCTAATTTAATCTTTAAAATAAAGAACGTATATATCGGTACAATAATAGCCATTAGTATACCAGCAGACAAGGAAAAAATAACTTCCTGATTGATGCCTGTTTTACGAAGCTCGACTCCACCATGAAATCCTATAGCAAGTAACAGGTAGAGTGAGAAAAGCTTGGGTAGGGGGTCGGGGATCTTGAGGTCTGATTTACAGAACGATGCAATCATTCCGAGAAAGAAGAAAAGAACCGGGGGATGCACTAAATTATTAATAATAAGACCAATATCCATATCTTTTCTCCATTATCCATATTTTCTCCTTATGTATAAAATAACAATAAGCTTAAGTTAAATATTATGCCCGTTATGAGCTACTCAATATGAAATTTAAATTTTAATCTAAAACGAATAGGGTAATACACAAATAGTATTCCAAAATAATTATTATCTTAGAATATAATATTAATGTTTATACAACAAAGACTTAGCTAAATAGTGATTAATTGTTTTAGATTATACAGGCAAATTATGATAAAATACTACCATTTCATTTTTGAAATTTATTTTCCAATTTCGTTTTATTATCACTACGATAAGCTCACACAGTAGCCGAAAATACTATCTGACTATGATATACCATGCCCTCCTACGTGAATTCATGGATTATAAATTTTACAGTGAGAATATTTTTTTTCATAAGCTTACGTTACCGGTAGAGAACGAATCAGGATAAATTTTGCAACCTTTTAAGGAGAATGTATGAATAGGCTATTTTTGTTCTTTATCCTAGTAATATATATGATATGTTCTGGCTGCAGGATGGTCTCTATGACTGAAGCATATGTAGAGAGGGAGATACCTTATAACCATAGAAATACGTTAGCCGTGATGTGTTTTGATGATGAACATATTCAGAAAGATGAAGTGAAGGGTCTCTTTATCAAAACAATCGGTAATCCTGATGCGGGTGAAATGCTTGCAGGTATGATGACCGATGCATTGTCAGATTGGGGAAGATATCATATCTTAACGCGCTCGGAAATTAGGAGTATATTAAAAGCTGAAGACATAAAAGAAGAACTGATGAGAGAGAGAGATTATATTGCTCTGGGAAGAATATTAGGGGTAGATGCTGTGGTTATTGGTAAAGTATATAAGCTTGAGTTATCGAATGCGGCAATCTACCAGTGTGGAAAAGTATCTTTTAAAGCTGATTGTATTGATACAAAACAAGGAAAAATCTTATGGTCTATAGAAGCAAACAAGAGCGTGCCTTATAAGGATGAAGTTGTGTTGGCAAGTGAAGCCATCAGAGAAGCAGTTGAAAAACTTGAAAAAAAGATAGATAAAAAATAACTACAGAATAAACTTTGTAAAGATATACTCCAATAGGTTACTATAAAATATACTATTATGTATTTTCCTTAGCACATTTACAAACAGTACCTTCTTTGACTTCTGTATTGCAGTTTCCACATCTGAAACAATATTTTTCCTCATCCCAGTAAGTTCTTAATGTATGACTTTCATCAAACAGTTCATTTTTAGGATTTTTCCACCAGTGCCCTATTCTCTTTTTTGTTATTTTCCTCATTTTCCTCTCCAAAATTTGTATTCGCCGGTCTCATAGTTATAAAATCAGAAGCGCCTTATATTAATACAAGGCGCTTCTGAATAGAGAAAGCTTTGGGCTGTGTTTAATGTTTACAAATACATTTATCTGTCTTTCCCTTCACACATTCTGGATCACATTTTATCGTATCTGGGCATTTGCAAGCATCCGGACAATTAGGTTCCTTCGCAAAAGTGTTAACCGTACCTATACTGAGCATCAATGCGCCCACAAACGTCGCGGTAATACCAATTTTTTTAAACATAGGCATCTCCTTTTAATTTAATGAAAAAGTATGAAAATAAAGGACATATTTTTTCCTAAAACTATCCATAAATCAATTTCAGGAATATCCCTCCGGATGTTTGCGCGCATCATTAATTTATATAAAATAAAAGTTAGTCACTCATTGGCTCTATCCCAATGTACGTGCATCAAACTTGATACATAAAATAAAAAATTTTAAAGATTCAACCATCACCTCCTCTCATGATGTTGTATCGATGATCGCAAATATGGTCCGTAAGGTTAGTTTCGGTTTTTTTAAAGAGAAAAATTCTCTCAGATCAGATTCACTTTTTACTATTGATATGGGAAGTTCTTTAAAACAAAAAGCCTTACTGTCAAGATATTCAACAAGAACATCTTCGGCAGTAAGGCTATCTTATTTCTATCGTGTCAGTTATGAGTGTAAGTGTCAGTTACTTATGCTGACACTGTTTCACGAACACTCTCCACGGTTACAAGACCCTTTCCTTTGCGTCCCCTGATTACTCAGGGTTTGCCTTTATCGTAATGTACTATATATCTTAAATAACATGCATATCCCGGTATTTCAAGAAAAATATAAAATCTTAAAGGCATAAGAGATAATCTGGAGGTAATAATATAGAAAGAAAGGTTACCTGGTTGAGTATTTGTTACGTTATTTGGAATTATCGAGCCTTTTTGTTATTTCACTCAAAAGTCTTTCTTTGTTAAAAGGTTTTTCTAAAAATGAAATATTTCCTAATGCCTGGAAACACCGGTAAGCCTTTTCCTCTAATACAGAAGCCATAATAACCGGTACATTTCTGTATCGGCTGTCCTTTCTGAGTAAAGCAAATAGTCTGTCTCCTGTAACGCCTTCCATTAAAATATCAAGTATTACCATATCATACGTATTTTCTTTTATTTTTTTGAGTCCATCATCAGCATTTGAAGCGAGGGTAACGGTAAACTGTTCCCCTTGAAGCATATCTTTATAAAATTCTTGCATTTCCGAGTCATCTTCTACAATTAGTAATTCCTTCATTTCTCTTCAACTCCTTTGAAAAGATTATTTGTATTTCGTTTCTTCTCTACCGGTATAGGTTTTCCAGCGTATTGGCAAAATAGTTATAAACAATTTTTCGTATTTCCTGTATACTTTTATGTCTTTTAATATTCTTTGATTTTACCAGTAATTTAAAAGCTTTCAAGGGAATTTAATGCTTGTTTGTCTATGTTTGTTTTGATATGTTCTTATCTTTAGGTATGATATAAAACTACGGATAGTCTCTGGTAAAAGTTATCGTTAATTGCATAATTCTATGGTGGGAAATGCTAAATGAGAGAATCAATTCGTGTAGTTAATACAATATTGTATTGCCGTTGCTGGCAAGAGACAGTTGCCTTTTATCGCGATACTCTCGGTTTTCCAATAACGTTTAGAAATGACTGGTTTATAGAGTTCAAAGTAAATGACTGCGCTCGTTTAAGCGTGGCAAACGAGAAACGCGCTACTATTAAAAGTGCAAACGGTCAGGGTTTGACGCTTGCTTTTCAAGTGGATAAAGCCGATGAAGCGTGGCAGGGGTTATTCGCTAAGGGGGTACGTATAGGAAAGATTTCAGACCATCCCTGGGGGGGACGATCCTTTTTTTTGTTTGATCCGGAGGGAAATCGTCTTGAGATATGGTCAGCTTAAAGCTTCAGAATAAAACGTAGATTTACTAAATTATGCTATAGTGATTAACGATTGAAAATTGTAGAGATGGTAACAATTTAGTTTTTGAAAAATTCCAATAATAGCGATGTTTGCCGCGCAATGTAGGGGCGAAGCATTTGCTATAATTTGGCATACATGCATTCATACTCAAACTGGCAAATGCTTCGCCCCTACTTTTTCAAAAAACTAAATTGTTACTAGAGATGCAAGATGTTGCGTCTTCTCGTATAGGTTGATTCTGGCACGCAGATGCGTTCAGCTTCACCGGAGGCACAAGATTTTGCGCCTCTACCTAATCCCGTGGGGATGTTATGATTATAGCAAAAAAGAGAGAAAAGGATCGTGAACCCCGAAGGGGTGGTACAGGATACAGAGATGTCATCCCTTCGGACTTGAATTGCACAATATATTTGGTTTCATACGAAGGGTCCTGGAATAACCTCTTTATTTCTCTATGAGTTATGATTTGATTGGTAAGATAAATTTGAACCGTGATCCTTTTCCCTTGCCTTCAGATTCTACCCAGATATTTCCTTTATGCATCTGTACAATGTTTTTACAAATGGCAAGACCTATTCCTGACCCATAGGCTGAGGGTATTTCTTTATAAAATTTTTCAAATACGCGTTTTTGTACCCCTTCATCCAAACCTCTGCCAGTATCTTCTATGGTTAACTCCACGGTATCAGGGAGCTTTCGTGCCGATATGTTGATTTTTCCACGTTCCGTAAATTTTATAGCATTGTCCACCAGATGGGTTATCAAATGAAGTATCTTATCCCGGTCTGCTTTAATTATGGGAATGTCAGAAGGTATTTGATACAGAAGGATATTTTCTTTTTGATCGGCCGTATCTTTCAGTTCATTAACAGATGTTTTTACTAATTCAACCAATGAGATATCAGATAATTTTAACGATTCCGTTCCCGATTCTAACTTAGATATATCAAGTATGTTTTTAATTATGTTCTTTAATCGCCTGATATTATTTCGAAGAATTTTATTGATTTGATAGCCCCTTTCCGGCATACCTTTATTTCCAGCTAAAACAGAACGTTGAAACATATCAAGAGCCATTTCTATCTTAGCGACAGGCGTCTTGAGTTCATGGGTAACATCCCGGATGAGAATATCTTTTAGCTCCTCTAATCGTTTTCTTTCGGTAATATTACGACAAAAACCTTCAATGCCAATGATCGTATTTTCCTGAATAATGGGAAGTATCTCAAGAGAGAGCCAGACAATCTGACCTTGCTTATGAATGATCCGAAACTCCAGATTCATTAAATTTCTATTGACGCCCTGTAATACCTGGAGTATTTCATGGTGTACTCTTTCCTGGTCTTCCGGATGACAAAGGGCGAGTCCGTAACCCCGATTATCATAAAATTCATGGAGCGGATAACCTGTTATTCCTTCCACGGAAGGGCTCATAAGAGAAAAATTCCCATCTTTCATACACTCAAAGATAATATCCGGCGAGTTTTCGATAACTGTCCTGTACTTCTTCTCCGCTTCTTTAATTTTGTTGAAAAGTCTTGTATTTTCGATTGCCATAGCTAACTGAGGCGCGATTTGCGAAAGAAAATCAATATGCTTTCTTGTGTAATAATCTTTTCGCTTACTCCCAAAATTTACGCTGCCGATTATGCGCCCTTTGTAATCAAGGGGAAATCCCAATCTTGAGCGAATGTTCTCTTTAAATAGTACAGCATCGGTAAGAAATCGGCCTTTTGATGTATCATCAACAAGTACCGGTTCACGAAATTGAACTACTCTTTTCATTAAACTTCCTTCCATCGGATATAATACACCCTCTTTGAGGTCTGTATATCCGTAATCCTTTGAGAGCACAAAGGTTTCATATAAATTGTTATTTTCACTAATAAGAGTAACACTCATACGGTCGAAATCAATTACCTTTAAAAGTTCCTTACCCATTGTTTGGTAAACTTCCCGTATATCAAGGCTAGAGAAGATGATTTTATTAATGGTAAGAATGATCTCTCTTTTTTTAATAAACATACATGAAACCCATTATTGCTTTTCCTTAAGGGTCTGGTATTTTATAAGCTCCTGTAAAGCTTTCTCGTAAGGCTGATATGACCTGAAATTAAAGAGAACAAAGCGTACGAGTTCGATACTATGAGAATGGGTTTTTAAATAGTCTATTACTGTTTTTAAGGCTACTGTTGCTGCCTCATGAATTGGGTACCCGTAGGCGCCAGTACTAATAGATGGAAATGATATGCTTTTGAGCTTATATTGAGAGGCGAGTGCGAGGCTATTTTTATAAGCATGAGCCAGTAATTCTGCTTCGCCTTTTTTACCATGGCGATACACAGGACCGACGGTATGAATTACATACCTTGCCTTAAGATCTCCTCCTGTAGTAATGCGGGCTTCTCCTGTTGGACATCCTCCCAGCTTCTTACATTCCTCTAATATTTTTGGTCCCCCTGCCCTGTGAATTGTTCCATCTACACCGCCACCGCCTAAAAGACTTGTATTTGCTGCATTAACGATGGCATCTGTTTCCTGCAGGGTAATATCTCCCTCTACAAGTTCTAACGTTGATGTGTTAATAGTAGTTTTTAGCATAGGATTTAATGCCTCCAAAATATTGTAACACGCTGCGTCACAATGTTTCTATATCTTTTTGTTTTTGTTGTGAATATTTTCTTTTCCAGTTTCTGGTATTTTTTACTTTTCTCCGTTTTTATATTTTTTTATACTCATGGACACAAGCAGCCGATCTTTTGATAAGCGCCCATTGCTTGTGGTCATTATGGTATTTTATGGTATTTATAGGAGGAGAAGAATCCTGGCCAGATTGTGATTTGTAGTGGCACAATGACGGGACTTGCGCTGCATTTCTTCGGTATCGGTTATACGGAAGAAGAAACAGGTAATCAATAACTTCATTGCAGGAAGGATAACAATATGGATGTCAGAGAAGCAATTCATAAACGCCGCAGTATCAGAAAATTTAAACCAGATCCGGTACCCGATGAATGCATAGTGCAAATTTTAGAAAGTGCACGGCTTGCGCCATCGGGTTCTAATACACAACCGTGGAGATTTATCCTGGTGAAGGATACCGAAACAAGAAAAAAACTCCAGGCAGCTTCATATAATCAACGCCATGTTGGGCAGGCGCCCGTGATTATTGCCTGTTGTGCGGATATCAAGGCATCCGGTGAGTTTCCGAAGCGGATTGATGAACTGATTGCAGCGGGCGCCCTGCCGGCTAAGACTCGTGAAATTTTTGTTCCTTCATTGAAACGGGGTGAAACGAGCGCCGATATTACATGGCACTTATTGATTGCTGCTACAGGAAATACCGATATTGCTATTGAACATATGGTACTTCAGGCTGTAGAATTAGGGTTGGGAACCTGTTGGGTAAGATGGTTTAATGATAATAAAGTCAAAGAGATACTTGAAATTCCAAAGAACATAGAAATCGTTGCGATACTTCCTGTAGGCTATCCTGATGAAGAACCATCTCAAAGACCAAGATTTGATCTTGAAAAGATTGTTTTTTATGAAAAGTATGGAAAAAAGAAAGATGATAAGTCCTAATGCGATGGATTTTGTGGTAACGTGAAGGTGAATGTGCTTCCCTTTCCATAGATACTCTTTACCCATATCTTACCGCCGTGTAATTCAACCAGACGTTTTGTGAGTGCCAGGCCAAGGCCTGCCCCCTCATAATGGCGTGCATATGAGGCATCTAGTTGACGGAACGTCTGGAATATCTTATCCATATCTTCTGATTTGATTCCTATGCCGGTATCACTTATGGCAAACTGGATATGCTGATCTAAGAGATCTGCAGAGATTGAAATCGCGCCACTTTCCGGGGTAAATTTAATGGCATTGGATAATAGATTAAACATAATTTGCTTGAATTTCAATCGGTCTGCTGTTAAAGAGGGAATATCTTTTTGAATAAGAGTCTTCAGGGATATGCCTTTCTTCAGAGAAAGCCCCATGATCATATTCAGCGCCTCATTGATAGCCTCTTCTATAGAGAACACCTCATAGTGAAGTTCTAATTTGCCAGCTTCAATTTTTGAAAGGTCGAGGATGCTATTAATCATATTGAGTAAGTGTTCACCGCTACCGTGGATATCATTGATGTATTCTTTTTGTTCTTCGTTAAGAGCCCCGGTAATTTCGTCCCTTAAAACCTCAGCGAAGCCGATGATAGCATTCAATGGGGTACGAAGTTCATGCGACATGGTTGCTAAGAATTCTGATTTTAATTTATTGGCCTTATCGAGCGCAATATTTGTCTTTTGAAGTTCCTCTGTTCTTTCTGCAACTCTCTTTTCAAGCAGGGTGTTTAAGTCCTGAAGTCTGGTAATACGTATGAAATCAAGCCACGAAGCCACATCTTCGTATTCGGCAACATTAAGTCCTCTTTTTTCTTCTTCAGGACTTACACGGATAGTTACGATTTTTTTTAGACACCAAAAAAAGAGCGTTCCTAACCCGAAAGACCACACGAAGGCAACCGCAATGCCTGCAGCTTGTATACCAAGTTGATGTAACCGGCTGCCACTTTCCACCGCTAGCGTCGATTTTTCAGCAAAAGATGCAACACAGAGGGTGCCTATAGCGCCCCCGACTCCGTGAACTGCAATGGCAGAGACGGGGTCGTCAACCTTTAATATCTTTTCAATAAAATCCTGAGCTAAGATCGCTCCTATACCAGCAATGAAACCGATACAGATGGCGCCGTTAGGATTTACCCTGCTAGAGCCTGCTGTTATTGCTACCAGGCCAGCCAGTATGGCTGTAAAGAGTTTCCCGGCGTTCAGTCTCTTTTCTTTTGCATACGTAAAGAGGAGCGCAGAAATTCCCGCTGTGGCAGCTGCCAGGTTCGTGTTGGTAATGACAAGGCTAATCTCGGCGCTTGCCCGCAGAAGACTTCCTCCGTTAAAGCCAAACCAGCCAAACCAGAGGAAGAAGGTACCCAAAGTTACCATCGGAATATTATGTAGCCCCATGGGATTTGAAGACCCATCAGGATTATACTTGCCATTTCTTGGTCCTACAGCAACTGCCCCCGCAAGGGCGAACCAACCCCCAATCGAATGCACCAGAGTAGATCCTGCAAAATCAATAAACCCTAATTTTTCCAGCCAACCGTATTGTTCTGAATGGAAAAGGCTTCCCCATGCCCAATGGCCGAAAATCGGATAGACGATGGCTACCATGAATACCGTGCCTGCAACATTAGGAACAAAACAGGAGCGTTCTGCTATAGCTCCGGTCATTATGGTAGATGCTGTGGCGGAAAAGACCAGTTGAAAAAAGAAAAAGGTATAACCTAAATTACCAGGATGTTCCTGAATGCCACTGGTAAAGAAATGGTTTACTCCAATCCAGCCCATGCAACTTATCCCAAACATAAATCCAAACCCGACAGCGTAAAATACCAGTGAGGATATGAGAAATACTACGAGATTTCTAATAGAAGCGCTGATAGCATTCTTGGATTGTGAAAAACCTGCTTCATAGGAGGTGAACCCCAGCTGCATGAAAAACACCATACATGCTGCTGCCATAACCCAGACGTGATTAATATTTATTTGTATGTTTTCCATGATTGAATATCACACCATATATAGTATCTGTCCAAACCTTCCTTGTAGCTTATGTCACGTTCTGGATAATAATGGTAATTGTAACTAAGAATATGCGGTTAATCCACTATCAATTCCCAGTTTGTTGTTCTCTTCCACAGGGGCTGCCTCTAATCTGATTGTTGATGGCGATCCTTGTGATAATTGTCTGATAATAAATCTCTTTATTCTGAGGAAATGATTCATTACGAAATTGGCCTCCAACGGCTCTGTTGGAGGTTCGCCCTGCAGGATGATGATTTGCCCTTCACATAACGTCAGGGCTGACTCTATTTCTAATGAAATCCCCTTGCAGGAATAATCACAGATAGCTGCACGTGTCAAGATTTTATTATCTTGCAGGGAGATACTCAGTGACGGCTGATCCCATCTCCATAATTGACTTGGAATCTTGTATTGGTCAATTACGGAGGACGCACTATCTTTCGGTGTGTAAAGTACTTCATATACCTGTTTCAACCATGATGAATGAGAATCAAATATATCTTTTACGATACGGTTCCGGTCTGCTATCTTAGCTTCTATATGAAACAGGTCTAAATTAGATGTCAGCCATAGCTTCAGGAAATGATCTTCAAGAATTTCGAAGGGTTTCCCTTTTGGCTGTATTTGAAATTTAAATACCGGCATGTTAGCCCCGATGCAGAGGTTTGTTGAATGCTGGCTGGCGGTCCTTCCGAATGTATAGGGTTGAAAATGTGCTACATTATCTACAATCATCATCCAGCAGGTCGGGCTATGCGTGTAAAACCTAACCGCAGGCTCAACGTTGGGATAACTTTTCAGTCTATCACAGGCATGAACAAAATCACTGTACAATCGCTGATGGAAATAAGGGTCCGGTGATTGTGTTTTTGTCCTGTCGGCATGGATAATCTTTGCAGCTTCAGATGCAGTGCTCTCAAGAAAAGTTCGGAAGATTGCCGGGCACTCAAGTGCATCAAGAAGGAGTATCTTTACATCGAGTCCATGCGATATTTTCTTCTGAAGTGTGGAAAGCAATTCATCGAGATGGAGATTTTCGGAGAATGTGATGCCAAGAAGCCATACCCTTTTCTCTGCATTTTCTATTGCATCATAAATATCGCTCTTTACATCCTTGCGGGTGGAATAGATATTTGTGAGACCACAAAATGCTGCTGACCCAATGAGTCGATTGGTTGTTTGTAAATATTTTTCTAAAGAAATTCTGTTATCATCGATAAGCCGGTTTGTAGTTTGAAGAGTTTCCTTTAATATGTCCTTTATATGTCCAAAGATTTCCCACCAGAGGTAGGTATATTCCATGATATGAACGCACATTATGGCGCTGAAGATGAGAAGCAGATGCTTAACTATTTCTGGTACCGTATGCCAATAAAGTGGCAATAAAATGTTAAGGAGAACTGCAATAAGGAAGAAAAGACATGCGATTAACAGCCGAACAATTGGTCTTGGTTTTTCACTCATCGGTATTACCTCTAAAGGAGTATGGTTTCAGCTTATCAAAGTAACCTCTCACAATATAATTACATCGCTGAGCCTACAAGATGAGTTAATCGTTTGTCCCATATTGTAAGAAGCTATCTGCGGGAATAACAAGTATTGTATATACAATGGTATGAATGCTTCATTAACTTTTTGTTAACCTCCAAAAATTTTTCATAAAAGATCGGATTGTAATAATTTACTATTTAAAAATATTACCATTTAATGATATTATACTGCAAGATTTTATATTTTCAAAGATTACGATGAAATAATATTGTGTATTTTCAGAAGGTTATGAATTATGTACCTTATACCTTAAGATAACCCGCTTTCTATGGAACTCATAAGCCTTTTTTATACTTCTGTACATTCCGCATTGATAATTTCTTATTTCTTTGATCCGTCCTTATCAAACGAGCAAACAATGCTTGACATTAACTAGCAAATTTGGTACTAAAATGCACGTTTACTGTTTTTTAAAATTTCATTTTTTACTTCCGAACTAATGGTAGTAAAGATTACCGTTGTCATCATTCAATATCCACCGGTTACTGCCTGCAATGAAGCAATTAAAGGTTTTGGAAAAGGATGTAAAGGGAAAAAAACGTTTCTATGCCGGTTACTCATTCAAATGAATTCAAATGCAGTTTTTTTACCCATAATCGTTTTTTGATCGGAAACATATGATAAGTATCCGTACAAAACTTATCCTTTTTATAAGTACACTGATAATTATCATTGGAACATTGAGTTGCTTGTTCTTTTTAATCCATTTAAAGAGACAGCAAGACAATGCCCTGAGAAAATTAGGCACCTCTCTTGTTATGTTGCTTGCGCAGGATGACGAGGTCAAACATGCATTGAGTTATACGCAACCTGCATTCTTAGACGCTCCTATTAAAAGAATAAAGGCGCTTGATGCTGAAGGGGAAATTGGTTATTTGCGTGTATCAGATATACAAAAGGTTATTGTTGAAGAAAAATCTTCCCGAATTAATCTTAATATTGAAGAGCTTCCTGTCAGAGAGGACCATCAAAATCCAGATATATTATTTATCCGCCATAGCAGTACTTCCTTAGATGAGGAATTTTTTGATTTCTCAATCCCTGTTTTTGAGAAGACGTTCTCAGAGGAGGTTTTTGCCACACAGATTTTAAGTGAAGATAAAATCGTTACAGAGACAAAACAACGGATATTAGGTTTTGTACAGATTGGTTTATCTACCCATAAAATACATGAGAACACTCAGCATATTATGGTATATATTATTATCCCCCTGGGTTTAAGTATTATTATTGGCGGTATATGTATTACCTTCTTTCTTACCAGATATATAATTTCACCATTACAGCATTTAACAAGCATTACCCTGGATATAGCCAAAGGCAATCTCACCCGCAAAGTAAACATCCGTTCCCGAGATGAAATTGGACAATTATCCATAAATTTCAATCAAATGACAACGGCGCTTGAAAAATCTTATACTGATCTAAAACAGGAGGTTGTTGAGCATAAATATACAGCAAAATTATTGCAGCGTCAGGTAAAATTGGAAGAACTTATTGCAGCTATATCGACAAGCTTCATAAACCTTGCGCCAAATGAGGTTGATACAGGAATAAACCGGGCGTTGGAAACAATAGGAAAATTCCTGGAAGTTGACCGCAGTTATGTCTGCCTCTATTCTAACAATAGTGAAGAGATTATCGATAATACCCATGTGTGGTGTGCTGAAGGGACTGAGCCACAGATGAAAGATCGTAAGGAAGTTTTCGTTGAGCGTCTTTCCCGGGAGATGGAGAAACTAAAACGATTTGAGGTTGTCCATGTTCCCCGGCCAGATGATCTGCCAGTTTGTGCCAAAGCGGAAAAAGAGTTGCAAGAACTGCAGGCAGTCCGGTCATTTATCATCGTTCCCATGATTTATGGTGGATCTCTTGTTGGGTTTTTGGGGTTTGATTCGGTACGGATAGAAAAAACATGGATAGAACAAGATATTACGATGCTGAAAATAATTAGTGAAATATTTGTGAATGCTTTAGAGCACAGGCGAAAAGCAGAGATGCTACAAAAGGCATATGATAAACTGGAAGTCCGTGTTCTGGAGCGTACCGTTGAGCTGTTAAAAACTAATGAGCTTCTGAAAGGAGAGATTGCAGAGCATAAAAGGGCAAAAAAGGAGTTAAAAAAGTATGAAATAGTAATCTCACAAATGACCGACCTTCCGTATATTTGTGATGATAAAGGAAATGTAGTCTTTGTAAATCATATGTTTGAAAAACTTACTGGCCATCGGCCAGAGGATTTTCTGGGAAAGTCATTCGCGCTGCTTTTTGATAAAGAGAACCTGAAAAAGGCAATGGATGCTTACACAAGAACAATGGAAGGGGAAAGTCCTCAATATGAACTTTATTTCAAGAACACCAACATATTGTGCGAACATAAGAATCTTCCTCTAAGGGATGAGAACGGGAATACCATCGGAGTTATAGGGATTGCCAGAGATGTTACCGAAAGAAGACGGATGGAGGATATACTGCGAAAAACGAATCAAACCCTTCGCGCTCTTATATCGGCATCTCCCGTGGCTATCATTGTTCTTGACTCTTATGGGCATATTAAGATGTGGAATCCTTCTGCGGAGTCTATGTTCGGCTGGAAAGAAAAGGAGTTGCTGAATCATTCCCTTCCTGTCATGCTAAAAGGCAAACACGATGAATTCCGTTTTCTGCGTAACCGGGTATTACGCGGGGAATCATTTATAGGTTTGGAATTACGTCGTCAGAAACGGGACGGGACTCAGGTTGATATCAGTCTTTCAACGGCGCCCCTCTGTGATTCTCATGGTAACATTGCTGGTATCGTTGGTATACTAGCCGATATTACCGAACAGAAGCGAATGGTTGATGAACTACGGTGTGCAAAGAATTATGCTGAGAATCTTATAGAGACAGCAAACGTAATGGTTATAGGATTGGATATTGCAGGTACTATTCGGATATTTAATGAGGCAGCAGAGAAAATTACTGCATATAAAAAAGCTGAGATCGTAGGGAAAAATTGGTTTGAGACAATTGTGCCAAAAGACCGTATTCCCTATTTTTGGCAAGAGTTTACGAATTGGCAAAAAAACGGACAGTTGCCAAAGACCTTTGAGAATCCTATTTTTACAAAGTCAGGTAAAAAACGATATATATCATGGCAGAATACGGAGGTACGGGAACACGGTAAAATCAAGGAAACGATTTTTTTTGGGATTGATATTACTGAACAAAAGCGAACACAGGCATTGGTAGAACGGCTCCGTCTGATATCATTTATCAAAGATGTTAGTGTTGCGCTCAGCCAGGGTAATACCTTGTATGATGTTTTACGATACTGCACGGAAGCTATAGTTCACAATCTGGATGCAGCGCTTGCTCGCATCTGGACACTGAATGAAAAGGAAAATATGCTAGAGTTGCAAGCCAGCGCGGGGCTACATACTCATATAAATGGTTCTCACAGCCGGGTACCTGTTGGGAAACTCAAAATTGGCCGTATTGCCTCAGAGCGTCAGCCACATCTAACGAACTCTATTGTCGATGATCCCTATATTAGTGATAAGGGATGGGCGGAACGGGAGAAAATGGTTTCGTTTGCCGGATATCCCCTGATTATTGGGAACAATTTGGTTGGAGTTGTTGCGATATTTTTACGCAAACCCCTTACAGAATTTACCAACAAGGCTTTGGCTTCTGTAGCAGATATCATTGCGTTAGGCATAGATCGTAAGCAGGCAGAAAAAGCACTACGTATGAGTGAAAGCAAGTACCGAATGCTCCTTGAAAATCTACCACAAAGGATATTTTACAAAGATAGAGATTTGGTGTATGTTTCTTGTAATGAGAATTATGCCAGAGATTTACATATTAAACCAGACGAAATTGCCGGAAAGACAGATAATGATTTTTTTCCTGAAGTGTTTGTTAAGAAATACCGGACAGATGATAAACGAATCATGAAATCCGGCCAAACGGAAGATATAGAAGAAAAATACATTAAGGATGGGCGTGAATGTATTGTGCATACCGTGAAAACCCCTATAAAAGAAGAGAAAGGTAACGTTATTGGCATCTTAGGTGTTTTTTGGGATATTACCGAGAAGGTCGCTTTGCAGATGGAATCTGTGCGCTCAAGGCACCTGGTAGCGCTGGGTGAACTGGCGGCGGGTGTGGCTCATGAGATCAATAATCCCATAACCGGTGTTATTAACTGTGCTCAGATACTATTCGATAAAAGCAGCGAGGAAAGCAGTGAAAAAGATATCGCAAACAGGATTATCAAAGAAGGTAAACGTATCGCTAACATAGTAAGCAGCCTCCTGTCTTTTGCCAGATCCGGAGATAGAAAAGAAAAGAAAAGTATCGTCAGTGTCCATGAAATATTGTCTGATACCTTAACTCTGTCGGAGGTACAGTTACGAAAAGAGGGGATCAAAATACGATTAGATATTCCCCACAATTTTCCAGAAATAACTGTGCATCCACAACAAATTCAGCAAGTTTTTTTGAATATTATCAGTAATGCACGGTATGCCTTAAATCAGAAATATCCGGAGGCGCATGATGATAAACTCCTTGAGATCTCAGGTAAAGAAATAACCATAAATAGTCTTCCCTGTCTGAAAATGATCTTTTATGATCATGGTACCGGTATACCTGCCAATAGTATAGAGAAAGTAATGGATCCTTTTTTTACCCTTAAACCAAGAGGTAGGGGCACTGGATTAGGGTTAAGTATTAGTCATGGTATTATCAATGAGCATGGTGGCAAGATTATGATTCATAGTATCGAGGGAGAATTTACTGAAGTCGCAGTAATTTTGCCGATATTTACATTAAAACAGTAGAACCAGAATTGTGGAGACACAAGATTTGCGTCTCTAACCATTGAGGGATGGGTAAAAAGAAAAGTCGTTGAGTTTCGTCTTTTAAAACCCAACCTCATTAATATCTGTAAGGGGGGATCATGAGGACAAGAATTCTTATAATCGATGACGAAGAGAATATTCGGTTTACTCTCAAAAGTTTTCTTTTAGATTGGGGATATGAAGTAGTAATTGCTAAAGATTACCATGAGGCTTTAACGATGATTGATGCATCCGATTTCGATTTGATATTTGCAGACATTTTCCTGGAAGGTAAGACAGGGATTGATTTTTTAAGGGAAGTTAAGAAAAGGAATATGAATTCTCCTGTTATTATGATTACCGGGGTTCCTAACATTGAAACTGCTTCGGATGCACTTCGGTTGGGAGCTTTCGACTATATTTCTAAACC
Source organism: Candidatus Jettenia ecosi (assembly GCA_005524015.1). Lineage (GTDB taxonomy): Bacteria > Planctomycetota > Brocadiia > Brocadiales > Brocadiaceae > Jettenia > Jettenia ecosi. The sequence goes on along the minus strand of SULG01000004.1, from coordinate 28,413 downwards.
TGTACTCAAAGATACCTTGTTAAGGGTTACAAAGATGGCATTACAGCACAAAGCGTTGGTAGATGAAAAGGAGAATTACCGCTTAAATCTTAAGGCTATCTTTAATAGCGTAAAGGATGCAATTATTACGGTGGATCAAAAATTGCTTGTACTTGAGATTAACGAAGCGGCTAAAGATATATGTAATTTCTCTCGTGAAGTAATCGGAGTGCCTTTAGGTTCTCTCTCGAAGCATTGTAGTGGTCAATGTCTCGTTAGTATTGAAGAAGCCATTCATAAAAAACAGCCCGCGGAAGTGTATCATATTGAATGCAGACATAAATTTCGCCCGCAACAGGTTGTCTCTATTACTACCTATCCTCTGCTTAGTAACAAAGGCATATTCTCCGGAGTAGTGTTGGTAGTGAGTGATGAGACATATTTGGCAGATCTTGCGAGAGATAAGAAAGAGCGCAAACAATTCCATACTATCATGGGAAAAAGTGAAAAGATGCAGACAGTTTACTCTCTTATAGAAAGTCTCTCCAATATTCAAACCACTGTCTTGATTACCGGGGAAAGTGGAACAGGCAAGGGATTGGTTGCTGAGGCTTTGCATCTTAAAAGTGAACGTAGTCATAAACCATTTATCAATGTAAACTGTGCAGCTTTATCACAGAATTTGCTTGAGAGCGAACTCTTTGGGCACGTGAAAGGCGCTTTTACCGGCGCTGTTCAGGATAGGATCGGCAGGTTTCAAAAGGCAGATGGTGGTACTATTTTTTTGGATGAAATAGGGGACATATCACCCCGGATGCAATTACAGCTCTTAAGGGTATTGCAGGAAAAAGAATTTGAGAAGGTTGGAGACTCAACGCCTATCCGGATTGATGTCCGGATTGTTGCTGCTACTAATCAAAATTTAAAGGAAAAAATACGGCAAAGAAGGTTCCGTGAAGATCTTTATTACCGTCTGAAGGTAGTGGAAGTGAATTTACCACCATTAAGGGATCGTCGGGAGGATATACCGCTCCTGGTTAATCATTTTTTGAACAAGCTCAATAAGAAGATAAATAAGGAAATCGTAGCAGTTTCTTCCGATGTTCAAAAAATATTTATGGAATATCAATGGCCCGGTAATGTCAGAGAACTGGAGCATACCCTTGAACATGCATTTATCCTTTGCCCTCAGAGTACCATTACCGTAGATTACTTACCAGGTATTCTTAAGGGACTTCTTGAAGTTAAGACTACTTCTGGAGAAGATATAACTATTGAAGAATCACAGGCAATTCTTCAGGCGCTTGAAAAAACTGCATGGAGCAGGGTTAAGGCAGCTCGCCTGTTAGGCATGAGCAGGAGTACTTTTTACCGGAAAATTGAAGAATATAAAATAAAGATGCGGGATATATAATCCACTTTCCTGCCTTGTTACCCTCCTTTTATTTGCCTTATACTATTTCTACCGTAGTATGAAGTGTCCCGTGAGACACTTTTGTCATGAGACACTTTTGTCTCATGAGACACTTTTATACCAAACAATCATATTAAGATTATTTTCGTTCTCTCGTATTCATGCATTGGTAAAATCCTAAATAGTGCTGAATAAGAATTCTTCTTTCCCTATATCTTCTTCTATCATCTCTTGCTTTTTCCGTTTCATCCGTAGGATTCCCGAAAGTTATTTTCATACAAGCATTTGATTTATTATAGTTTACACACAATCGATTAATCGTAAAAACTATTACCATCATAAATTTTAATGATTTTTGTTTATGATAGTCTACTCAATTTAGCGTTATAGTTTACCGATACTTTTCTGTTGATTACTTCCCTTGGTTTTATCCAAACAAGCAAATTATATTATCTGAAATTTTTTCTTTTCCTGGTATACATTTTGATAAGTTAAAATCATCATTTCTCAGGGGAATGTAGTAATAAACAGGTAAATATGAGAAATAATAAACTTTACTGTGACAAACGAAAGGAGAAAGATAGAGCCATGTTGATATTTACGGTCCTGGTATTCGTGAGTATTTTGATCTCTTTGACGGTAGTGACACGTTTGTAAGGTTTACCAAAGTCTTTTGGAAGCAATTATTATTCTTTATAAAGCTGGAGGACTATTGAGGTGGAGATATCAAGGCTTATTGATAATTTGATAGATCATGAATTGATGAGTCTATTATTATCTAATGTAACTGATCTTACCTATATTTATGATACAGAGGGAAATGTTTTATTTGTGAATAAAATATTTGAGAAATTTACCGGGCATAGACCAGAAGAATTTTACGGAAAACCGTTTGCTTCTCTTTATGATGAATCTAGCCTGAAAGAAGCGCTAAATATGTATGCAAGAACCTTGAAAGGGGAGTGCCCGCAATACGAATTATATTTTAAAAATACAAAGGTGCTCTGTGGATATAAGAATTTTCCTTTGAAAGGCGAAAAAGGAAATATAATTGGCGTTATAGGTATTGCCAGAGATATCACCCTCCGTGAGCAAAGAGAAGAGGTAAAGGCGCTTAACGAATCTTTAGAAAAACGGATAACAGAAAACTCAATAAAACTGGTAAAGATAAATGAAGAATTGACGGAGGAGATTTACAACCGTAAACGATTAGAGAGTGAATCTAAACAGAATAGTAAAAGGTTACAAAAATCCTTAAGATGTATCATTCAGACTATGGCGTCGGTTGTTGAATTGAGGGATTCTTATGCAGTTGGTCATCAAAAACGAGTTGCCCAACTTGCTTGTCGTATAGCGGAGGAGATGGGTATTTCCCAGGAAAGGATTGATGGAATCTGTTTTGCGGCAAATCTTCATGATATTGGAAAAGTATCGGTACCAGCAGAGATTCTTGGGAAAGTTGAACAGCTTACCGAGGAAGATCTGAATATGCTTAAAAATCATTCACGAGTGGGTTATGATATAGTAAAGGAGATAGAATCTCCTTACCCTGTTGCTCAAATTGTGCTTCAACATCATGAGAGGATTAATAGGTCTGGATATCCTATGAGTTTGTCAGATAAAGATATACTCCTGGAAGCAAAAATTTTGGGTGTAGCTGATGTTGTAGAAGCAATGTCCTTTCCCCGTCCTTATCGGTCAACATTCGGTTTAGATAAAGCCTTGGATGAAATATCACAAAACAGAGGTATTCTTTACGATCTTAATGTGGTACATGCCTGTTTGGTTATTTTTCATGAAAAAGGATTTAAGTTTGAACAGAAGTCATACGCAAATCTGAGACTATTTGAAGATGTTTTGTTGAAAATTTGATTTTGGAAACCTTCTCATTATTTTATTTGTTTAAAAAAGGGTAGAAAAATATGTTTGTGTTAATTGTCGGGGGAGATCATTTAGGAAATATTCCCAGAGAACTTGCTATGTTAAAAGGATAAATATTTTACCTGTTTATTGAATTGCAAATTAACGTTTTGAGATCTTGTGGTACTGTTAAATAAGGATACGATACATGAAAACCAATAAATTTTTTGTCTGTCCGAACTGTGGTAATATTGAAAAATTTAAAGTATTTACCAGTAGCTTTCAAATTATTAAACAATCCCCGGTTATAGGGGTAAGAGTGGATGAAACAGGCATTTTACCTAATTTACGACAAGCTGATAACTATATTGAGTGTCAGGTATGTTTTAAAACCTTAGAGTATGATACGGCATTAGATCTTGGTCAAAAATATATTAAAAAGGCCGGTTCTGTCAGGTAGATCAATGTCGTTAAGGTAAGCATCCTGCAGTAAAATTCCCCTCAAAAAGCTTTAGTAAGGGAATGGTAAAAATGCTAAGAGGCTGTCTGCAAAGTTCATATTCATGTCTGGAATTTATCCCTTTGGTGGATTCGCCCCGCTTAATCCACCCTACTCACACCTCAATCATTCGGTAGGGTAGATTAAGCGAAGTAAATCCACCATTGCATCGTAATGACATTGTCAAGCAGATTGAATCTAACGCTCATCGACTCCGTTTTTTCACAAGCAGGGGCAAGTTTAAAACTTGCCCCTGCTCTCTGCCAAAGGTAGCTCCATTTTAAGGTTGCTTTTCTTTCTGTAAAGAATGATTCTCACGATGTGGTGATTTAAAAAATTTTGTTGGCTCCAGAGTTGGCTGCAGACTAAGTCCATCATACCAGCCTGCCACATGTCCATGTGTCCAATCTTGCCGTGTTTCGGTAAAAACCGTAATTATATCCTTGGTAGGAATAATGGTAAGAGAGAATTCAATCCATGGTGAGATACTATTCCCACTGATAGTATGTTTATTTATTGCTGTAAAAGCAAGCGCCGGATTCCAGGTACCGTCAAGGATTCCTATAATCGTTGCGTCTCCGAGATCATCGCCATAAAACGCCATACGGCCTGTTAAGATATAAGGAGTATTGACTATTACCTTAATTTCCTGATAAAGACCTCCTCGGGCCGTTCCATTCGAGTCAACTTGTTGCGCCAAAGCAAAAAATCCACTTATGGCAGGGGGCAGGGGGGTTCCGATGGTACCGGGAATTGCAATGGTTATATGAGTGGGGAATTCTACAGGGGCGCCATCACCATCCCAAGGGGAAGTTTCCCAGTATTTCCAACCCGTGGTATCTCCCGTTTCAAAATCTCCATTCTTGAGTAATTCTGAAGCAAACGATGATGATAACGTGAACAGGAAGAAGATGAAACCGAATAAGGCATATTTCATTATTTTCTCTATGCTTTATATGAAATTATGGTTATTTGAATTTATTTTTTGGCTTTAATCTCTTATAGGTTACAAATTCCTCATCAGCTTTTTCTTTCATACCCTTTTTATCATATACGATACTAAGATTAAAATGGGCGATAGCGCAGTTTGGGTCTATTTCAATGGCTTTTTTATATTCTTTCATCGCCTCATTATACATCCCTTTTCGCAGATAAAGATCACCGACTTCATTGTGAATATCGGCAGTATTTGAACTCAGTTTAACCGGAGAAGTTTCTTTTTCCGCAGTGTTCTCAATTGCCAATTTTTGTTCTTCTTTGAAGGGATTTGGCGGAGATAACACAATTCGGCTAGCCTCAGATGTTGGTACTGACAGAGTTATCATCCTGATCTCTTTTTCTCTCAAGAGAGTAAGTTTAACCTCTTTGCCTGCATGTGTTTCTATGAGTTGTTTTAAATGTTTTTTGTCTTCAATTTTTTCACTATTCCATTCGGTAAGGAGGTCTTCTACCCGAATACCTGCATTTGCTGCGATGCCTTCAGGCATACTATGAGCGATAAGTACTCCGTGTTGCTTTTTTTTAAATCCAAACCATTCTTTATTTTCTTTGGTAATATTGCATACAAGAAGCCCCAAAGGATTATAGGATTCCAGAAATACAATTGCCGTGCCTTTACACCACGAAGTATGTTTTACACCGTAATCTGTTCCTCCCAACTCTCCATATCCTTGCCATGATTTTGAAGCTCCGGTATCGTACTGAACATTAATTACTGCCTGGGCGCCCACCGTCTGGGCTTTTTCCTTAATTTTTAAGGCGAGAACGTCATGTCCTGAAAAACCGAATTCACCAAGACTCACTTCTCCCAGCTTTTTATATGTTGTATCGATATCGCCTGCGCAGACAAACATCTCTTCGCTTTTCTCTCTATTTGCAGGCGCCGTATCTTTTTGGGGTTCGAGAGTGGGTTCTTCGTTTTTAAAAGGTGATACCTTTTTAAGAAACCCGGAAGAACTGCAGCCGGTTATAAAAGTAGTAAGAACAATAAAGACGATTGTTCTGGTGTTCATTTTTATTTATTCTTTCTTTTAAATTTTGATTTTATTTTTATTTCACTGGATTTTATTTTTGATTCAATATTTATTAAATACCGATGGTAAAATTTTGTCTTTTTCAGCTTCTTAACGAGAGAAACCTTTCCTGGAAAGCTTGTGATGTATAATCCAGTTAGAATTGTCAAGAGGCCAGGACCGGGTAAAACAAGCATTGCCGATCCTATAAAGATAAGAAAAATACCTGCAACATTTTTTGTAATTTTTTTCATTTGTACTTCCTAAGCATAAAATACTTACGTACCGGGCGTGATACTTTTACCAGTACCTTTTGCCCGGCATTGGCTGTTTCTATCGGTTCATTATGTTCATTCCTGATATCCATCAGCACCTGGCTAAAATCTTCACTTAAACGCTTTCCCATGATTTCTACAGAAGTGTTCCCGGAAATCCTGTTTTTTACTAATACTTCTGCCGTATCTTCTGAAAGGACATTATGAACTGTACCAAGATAATCATACTCTTTTATATAAGAATTTCCAGGATGCGTTGTCTGACTATTATACCCCTGATTTCCGAAAAAGAATCCTGTTCCGTATTCCCTGTGACTAACTTTTTCAAGCTCAGATAGCCATCTCCGATCATAAACGTAGTTGTCAGGATCAGCAAAATAACGATCCATCGCTTCTCTGTATATCCTCGTGACAACGGCAACATAGTACTGGCTTTTCATCCGTCCCTCTATTTTCCATGCAGTAATGCCGGCGCGTACCAATTCTGGAATATGCTGAATCATACAAAGATCTTTGGAACTCAAAATAAAAGTACCACTTTCATCTTCGATTATAGGGTATGTCTCATTGGGACGTTTTTCCTCTTTCAGGGTATACTGCCATCGGCATGCATGGGAGCAATCTCCCAGGTTTGCATGCCGGTTTGTCATGAAACTGCTCAGGAGACAACGGCCTGAATATGACATACACATAGCGCCATGGATAAACACCTCAGTTTCTGCACGGGAATTGTCAGTAATCTCTTGAATTTCTCCCAGGGTTAATTCCCTGGCAAGTATTATCCGTTGAATACCCTGTTGATACCAGAACTCGGCAGACTTCCCATTGGTTGTATTGGCCTGTGTACTCAGGTGAATGGGAATGTGCGGGGCAATTTCTCTCACCATGAAAAAAATGCCAGGATCTGAAATAATTATAGCATCTACCGGAATTTCAGCAAGTTTTTCCAGATAAGGACGTATACTGCGAATGTGATAATTACGTGCAAAGATATTTAAGGTGATATAAATTTTTTTACCCCGGTTATGAATCCAGGTAGTAGCCTCATTGATCTCCTCTAACGTTATATCGGGTGCGCCCATTCGAAGATTAAAACCTTCTCCACCTACATAAACAGCATCGGCGCCATATTCAACTGCTGTTTTGAGTTTTTCAATATCTCCTCCCGGTGCAAGGAGTTCCGGTTTTTTAGGTAATGTATTCTGTATATGTATCATTAGATTCTTTTTATTTCAACATCTCAAGAAAACCAATTTTATTATCGGCTCAATCGTTTACGATTAAACCGGGAAATTTGGGATGGTTACTTCTTAGTGAGCAAGCTTGTATTCTTCCATTGTTGATTTTATTTCTGAGTTCTCGCTAAATAGTTCTGTAATATGAACTGGGCGGCAATCATATCAATTCGTTCTTTTCTCTTCTTTCTTGATAGATCTCCTTCCAGCATAGCTTTATTTGCTCTAACAGTACTGAGCCTTTCATCGATAGTATGTATAGGGATTTGAACACGCTTCTTTAGTAGTTCAACAAATGCCAGCACCGCATGTGCCTTGTCTCCTAACGTATTGTTCATATGTTTTGGTAAACCAACGACAACTTCTTCAACCTCCTTTTCCTGTATAATATTCAGTATTTTTTGCAGATCTTCTTTTATCTGAGTGCGTTCTATTGTTGTTAATCCTTGTGCGGTAATTCCAAGTGGGTCGCTTAATGCAATGCCAATTCGTTTCTCACCGTAATCGATTCCCAATATGCGCATAATTAAGAATACCTCGTGTTGTCACCTTGTAAAAGAGTAAAATGCTATGAATATCCGAGAGATAACAAGAGAAGTCCGGCGCCAATGGGCATGAATAGATTATCTAATGACTTTAGCGGTAATGATTCTATAATACTTGAAATGAGCGCTATAAATAAAGCTACCGGAATCGGTAAATAGATATATCCACACAAAAAAGCCACAATCATAGCTGCGAAAGTGCCCTCAAGACTCTTCTTTTTGTTGTAAGGGATACGGTGGACACCCAGACTCCTGCCAACTATGGTAGCAGCGGTATCGGCAAATGCTACAATCCATATAGCAATATTTGCAACCATAGCGGGAAAGAAATGTAAAGATAAAACCGCTCCCAGAATCAAAGTCACAGGTCCAAAAGCAAAATCTCGTTCTTCTACTTTACGAACACTGGATCTTGTTATTCTTCCCAAAAGTGGAAATGAGTACCCATTGATCCTTAGACATTCAGAAATCACATAAGCGCCTAACAAAGCAAGGAGCGTTATTTGGGTTGTATAGTAAATGAAATTGGAGAATATTGGCACGAATGCGATGAGAATATGGAGAAATTTTCTCCGAATTTCCTGATACCACGAATGAATAAACTGTTTCCGCATGCCTGCAGACAGGGTTCCATAGGTATCTGCATCTGCTATATTCAAAATATCCAGAACCTCGGCAAGGTTTCTACTATCAATTAAGTAATTTGCCTTTTGCCGCACGGTGTAGTGGGCATTAACACCAATATTGATACTGGCTTTATTCATAATATTAAGGTTATTACGGTCATCCACAAGAACAACAGTATTCTGCCATGTAAGGTTATTTTTGATTAATAACTCTTCAATGAGTTCTTTTTTACCATGAGGTTGGGAAAGACGTCCAGATACATCGCCTGTTAATCGCCTGTTCTGTATACCGATTTCCACACCGTATCCGTTATCTGCCGATAATCTTGTTGCAAGGTCTTTTACAAATAAATCAGGTACTCCACTGCTAACAAGAATTACATAATAGCCATGGCTGCGCAGTGTCTCAATCGTCTCTTGTGCATATCTTATTACCGTGATATTTTTGTAAACCATTTGTGCAGATTCGAGTTCAATTCCTTTAAAACGTTCGTATACCTTTTTGAGCAATTCCTGGATAGAGATTTTATTCATGTTAAAGAGAAAACACAGGAGAACCGTTCGTATGTATACAAATATTCCTATATAACGCGCTAAGTGCAATAAAAATTGCCCTCTAAATAGCACACCGTCTACGTCCATTACAACAATCTTTTTCATAGGTATATGCCCATGGAAGATTAAAATAGTACCAATGCCATCCGTTTAACAACGCCCAGGGCAATAAATACAATTACCGGGGAGAAATCTATACCTTTGATGGGTGGGATAAGTTTTCTTACGGGATTCAATACGGGGTCTGTGATTTTATAAAGAAATTGTATTGCCTGATTATAGGGGTTATGAGGTACCCACGATAATACAATTCTGATGAGTAATGCGATCTCGTAAAGACTAATGAGTTTACCCAGAAAAACTCCCATATGGATACTCCTTTTTTAAACATATAAGCCGATATGTTAATGATTTAGAATACTGAAAATGAAAAAAATTTTAACACACCTTATACAAGAGAGCAACAAAAAATAAAATCTAAGGTTTTCACGTATCTTTCTGTACAATGCTTTATTATTTTTGACAAGAATGTATGCTTACTTGAAATATACTATGCTGCATGGTAAAATTTTTATAATTATTTACTTTAGATAAATTCCTTAAGGTCTGACAAATTGAAGATTCATGGCAACCCTCTTGGTATTAAAGCGACTACACAAATTATACTAGACGAAATCTATTCTGTATTGGAAAAGATCGATGAAAAGGCATATGAGCAGTTTGTTTTGTCTATTCTTGCTGCAAAAAATATATTTGTTACAGGACAAGGGCGTTCAGGGCTGGTATCACGCACCTTTGCTATGAGACTTACCCATATTGGATTGCATGCTTATTGCGTTGGCGATGCTACAACACCCAATATCGATAAAGGAGATCTATTGATAGCCTGCAGCGGTTCTGGTAATACCCATATTACCGGTTATATTGCCGGGTTGGCTAAGAAATCACATTCCACCATCATCGCTGTGACTTCCCGCAAAGACTCTTCACTTGCGAGGCAAGCGGATGTTATTATTGAATTACCGGTACAGGAAGTGAGCACCAATTATAAGAATAATGGGTCTATTCAATTCCGGAGTACACTTTTTGAGCAGGCATGCCTTGTGTATTTAGACGGGGTTATTCTTTCTCTTCTTACCAGGCTGAACAGCTCTGAGAATGATATGCACAGGCGGCATTCCAACCTGGAGTAAACCTTATTTTATGGGTTTGCCTTATAAGCACATCAACGTGTAACTAACTGCCTGCATTTATCATACATACATTTTACAAACCTTCGAATGATTATCATAGTTATTTTTATAAAGAGTGTTACGCTTATACTATCCAGGAGTATCTCACGATACATTTTCTTACCCGATATACTATCGAATAATGCTTTTTTGCAGGATGGGTGGTTTTTTGCGATTTGAATAATAGGAGCCAGAAAACCGTAATAGGTTCCCCATATGACAAATTTCCTCGCCGCTTTTGCATAAGGTATATCCCTCATGATTTCCTGAAAGTTGTCAGCATAGGTTTGAAACGCTTCTTTCGATATGCCCGCGTATATCATCGTTTCAGCAGCCGCAATTCCCATTAAGCAGGCGGCATTGACTCCTTTGCCTTTAAATGGACGAATAAGGCCGGCTGCATCACCAATAGTAACATATCTGTTGCCGAAGAGATTTTTGGCTGGTTTTACAGGAAAACAACCACGATGGTAATCGAGTTTATCCAAAGATTCTCTGAAATTTTGAGGAAGTACTCCTAAAACATCAGGTAATCGAAGGAATTCATCCATAGACCTGGAAGAGATCTTTGCGCCAGCAATATTTATCGTATAGTGATCATCTTTGGGGGTAATTGCGCCAAATTCTATATCTTTACGTGATGGCAAAAAGGCATGGATGTACCCATCTGTTTTCTCCAGAGCATGGTGTTTTCCTTTAGGGTGGAATTTGGTTAGTATTGTTAGGAGAAATTTTGGTGATTTATATGGCGTTTCACTCTCAAATATGCGGTTTGTACCCTCCTCAAGTCCAAATGCGCCGACGATAATATCGGCAAAAACATGGTTTATCTCACTGTATACAATAACCTTATGCTGACCGATTTCCACATTGGTAGCTTTACCCCGGATAATCGTTACACCAACCTCTTTAGCCTTTTGTAAGAGATAAGCATCGAATTGAATCCTCCGCAAAGTATAAGAGACTTCTCCTTCACCATCAAGCTTGATAACCTGTCCATCGGTATGAAGATAATAACCCGTCACCTTTCTTTTAACCAGATGCCAGGGAAAGGGAATCTCTAGTTTTTCTTCAATGATATGTTCTATGGGTTGAGAAAGGACACCAGCGCACTCGTTATGTTCAATGCCACCTTCAAAATCTTTTAGTTCATACAGGATAACCTCCAGATTAATATTTCGTTTTCTTGCGAGGTTTTTTAGGGTAATGGCACAACTCGTGCCAGCAGGTCCTCCGCCAATAACAACAACTGTTTGGTTATTCTTTAACGGTCCTAGTTCCGATTCTTTCTGAGCTTTTTGTGTTTTATCATAGTTGAGATATATGCAATTCTTTAAGGAAGCGTATACTTGTTTTATAGTGGCAGAAAAGATATAGGGAAACATGATGGCATGCAGGCGCAGGTTAATGGCTTTGAAGAAAATCTCCTTATAACTGGTATTGCCCGTAACCATATTCCATAAGATGGTATTAATTTGGATAGATTCCCAGGCATTCTTATATTTTTTAAGATGATCAATCTGTGCATTTACGAGTTGTTTGCTAGAGGTGGTGTAATCGTGGATGCTAAACATGAGATTACCAAAAAAATTATCCTGCGCCAAAAGTCTTAATGCGGGTTTGTAATATCCCGTTTTGAAATCTTTTTCAGAGATACCATATTTGAAAATGGTATTTGATGCTAACCTTGCTGTATCAAAGGCAGACCCAATGCCATTTTTATAGGTACGTGTAATACTGGCGTCTCCTATAATAATAAGTCTGTTGGTATACGGATGGGGAGCATGAGAGACAGGTATTTTAGGAAAACAGATACAGAGACTTTTGGGTAACGACCATCCTTCTGGTAAAAGACTGGATACTTTTGGATGCTTCAGAAATTCCATTAAATGTGCCTTTGTTATATCCTCTTTGCCGATAAGTGAAATAGTAACATAGTCTCCTTTCGGGATAAGAGCGGCAAACTTTATAGGTTTAATTCCTAAAGCAAACACATAAATGGTGTTTCGAAAATTCTTTTGGATAAAAGAGCGCCCCAGGTGAAGCTCGGTATTGCAAGTTCTTACAGATTGTGGTTCCCGATACCCAAATTCCTTACCTACAATCCTCTTGATAAGGGATGTATTAAGACCAAATGCGCCTACAACAAGATGCGCAGCCATCTTTTTTCTTACACCTGCTTCACAGTAAACGATATTGATTAAGTCTTGTGGGTTTTTGGGCAGTTCTATCTCTTCTACAATAGCAGGAATGACCTTTGCGCCTTGAGATGCTACCTGTTTCAGGAGAAAATCATCAAAACTGATATTGGTAGTTACGCTGGAGAACCGGGGGCCGTTCCCACGGAAAATTGTTACAATCTTTGGTTTATGACCCGGAATTGGATGATACAGTGGAATACCGCGCCCTTGTGTCTGAAAATAGTAGCCATCTATTTCCTGTTGGACGCGCTCTTTTGGCAACACAATTCCTTCAGATTCCATCCTTTCGATAAGGGTTTCGGATAAGACTCCGGCACACATGTTACATCCGACAGGACCCTTTTGAATAAAATCCCTTCCATCAAAGATAGTTAAAGTGATCTTATATCCATATTCTTTTGCAAGCTTTAACGCAAAATGAGTGAAGAAACTCCCTGCTGGCCCACCGCCTATGACCACAATGCTTGAAGTGTCTTTTAAAGAAAGTTTCATGTATATATTTACGTGTATATTTGTTAATAGTACTATTTAGAAAGGTGTATTCACATCGGTTTTTCACGCTCTTCTAAATATTTTTTAATCGCTAATTGTGCGATAGCAAACTCCTCGATTTTTCTTACCCTATGCAATACATGATGCCATTCTTCTGTGGAGCCATGAGGACCGTCTTCTTTAATCTTTTTTTCCAGCTTTTTTAAATCCATTTCTAATAAATCAAGCCTGCTTTTAAGGTCTTTCATTGTGTTCTCCAGTTTTATATCTTTTGGATCTTTGGTTGTAAAAGTATTATTTTTTTATAGGTTTATCGTAGGTATGATACAGTGAAAACTCATCTTTTGCTTTATCTGTCCAACCTTTTGCCGTATAAGCAATGCCGAGCTTCTGATGAATTTCCTTATCTTTTGGCTTATAGGTCAGGGCCTTAGTAAATTCATTGATTGCATCATCAATCAGTCCATTGGAAAAGTAAGAAAATCCAAGGTTGTAATGAATATATGTCCGTTGTTTTATCTTATTTTCAGGAATAAGTTCCAAAGATTTTTGATATTCTTCAATAGCTTCTCCATGTAATCCCTTACATCGATAAGCGTAGCCTAGATTATAGTGGGCCTCTGCTGAATTTGGGTTTTGAATAATGGCTGTTTGAAAGGCGCTGATAGCTTCATCTCGCATACCCATATCCCGGTATAAAAGCCCTTGAAAGTAATAAACATCAGGGTAATTTTTATCCCGTTCCAATAGTTTATTATATGCTGTCAGGGCATCTCCATAGTTACCCTGATTTCCGGCATCAAGCGCAAAATTGAATAAATCATTGTTTTCCATGGATTCCAGTTTATTATTGATCTCTTGTATATCAAGGGGAGAGGCGTCTAAACCGGATGCCTCCTGTTTCAAGGTATTATCGTTCATGCTATTGGGTTTATAAACAATTCCTACCTTGGCATGCGGGGTATCATTTTTGTTGCAACTAAGGGTAAAAATTACAAGAAGATTTAAGAGGGCTATGATACAGCTTTTCATGGTAAAACCTTTCTGAAAGAATTATAATACGTTTCCATATATTTCGATAGAATATCAAATTAAAGGATCTGTATAGAATTTACAAAAGCGAAGAAAATTATGTAAGCATCGTAATGGTATGTTTCTTGTTCGACAAACTATAAGCACCCACAACGATAAAATTGCGCTTTTCAGGTACAAAAATTTCAGAAATAACTTTGCGCACATCTTCTAATCGAATATCATGAATTTTCTGGGTTTGTTTTTCGGGTGTATCAGGTATTTCCGGAGTAATTAACAGTTCTTCAATGCCAAACCAGTTAGCCATAGCGAGCGGACTATCCATAATAAGCTGCATCTGGCTGAACACCCGCTCCTCTGTCCTTTTGAGTTCCTGCTCGGTTATTCCCTCGCAAGAAAGTTTGTGGACTTCATCCATGACGGCCTGTGCTGTTTTCTCAAAATTTTCCTTTTTTGTAGATGTGTAGATATCAATAGACCCCACATCAGAGAACATAGTAGGGTAGCAGGCTATTTCGTAAACGAGGCCTAATCTCTCACGGAGATTGATTGATAATCTTGAACTAATGCCTCCGCCCAGAACATCTGCAACGAGAAGCATGATAATGACGTTTTTGTGCTTATACGGGTATGCCTTATGACAAAGTTTAAAACTGGTGGTTTGAGAAGGAGATTTTTTAAATAAATATTTCGGCTTTGTTTGCTTGGTTTTGAGAGGTGGTTTTTGTCCGGCAAACTTACCTTGTTGATTCCCGTATACTTCATATATATAATGGACGACTTGCTCTTTCCTGAAGTTCCCACTGATACAGAGAACCATATTGTCTGGAACAAAGAATTGCTTATAGTATGCTGTTAGGTCTTCGGCGGTTAAGGATGCGATGGTTTTTTCATCTCCGAATAAAGGTATCTCTGTTGAACCACTCTTCCACATGAGACAATAGGACATATCGTCAATGCATACATAATCTCCTTTTACATCTACAAATTGTTTCATTTCTTCGCGGAGGATGCATTTTTCGATCTCGATATCTTCCGGTTTAAAATTTCCTCCCAGGATAATGTCGCCTAATATCTGTAATCCCTGTTCTATGTATTTGTTATGTACCTGAATAGTTACGGCAGAATATTCCGGAGATGTGTAAGCATCATTTTCTCCACCGATACTATCAATAGCCTGAAGCAACTCGAAAGAATTTTTAAAACGCCTCGTTCCCCGGAACAGCATATGCTCAAGGAAATGTGAGATACCCGTCTTCTTTTCTTCCTCATATCGGGACCCTACGCTGATATAGGCAGACATAACCACTGAGTGGATATAAGGCATCTCTATATAGATTACACGTAGTCCGTTTGGTAAAGTCTCTTTACTATATATATACATTATGTAAATTATGTCTCAATTCAATTTGTAGCTGCATCTATCCCCAGGAGGAGCACATATAAATCCAAAATTCATGTGTTGAATCCTGGATAAATATAAATAGTAAGATCTTAAATCGAACGTAAGTTCCTCCCAATTGAATTGTCCGGTATTTAAAATTTTACGTATTGGATTTTATTATAATACTGTGCTTCAAATTTGCTTAATATCTATGAATCTGGGGATTTACTTTATCGTAATTTCACTATGCTAAGAGTTTAGTATCTTTACCTTTCTGCCCTCTATCCGTAATCGCCCTGCAGCAAACAGGCGTATTGCTTCAGGATATGCTATACATTCTTCTCCGAATACCCGGGCAGCAAGAGTATCAGGCGTGTCTTCAAAAAATACAGGAACAGCCCTTTGGATAATAATAGGTCCGGTATCGTAGGTATTATCAGCAAAGTGTACGGTGCATCCGGAAATCTTTACCCCATAGTCAATGGCGGCCTTATGAACCTTATGACCATAGTGCTGTTGACCGCAAAAGACGGGAATGAGGCCGGGATGAATATTCATAACCCTTCCCTGGTATTTCTCAGGAATCTTATAGAGATGGATAAAACCTGCAAGGGTAATTAAATCAATAGCATACTTATCTAATTCAGTACTAAGAGCACCACTAAAAGAATCAACATCTTTATAATTTACATAAGGAATGACTGCTGTAGGGATATTATATTTTTTCGCACGGTCTAAACCTGCAACATCCGGCTTACTGCTTATTACAACCTCAATGCGGGCATTAAGTTTTTCTGTTTTTATCTGGTCTATAAAATTCTGAAGAGTGTTACCACTACCAGAAATTAGCACCCCTAAATTGATTTTTTTGTTCATAGAAAAGGCATATGAAAATTTATGAAATATATTGACAAAAAAATTAATGTTTGCTAAGATGTCGATCTTTATGGTACTAGAAGAATCTTCTGGACTTAGAACTCTAATTACATAAATAATAAGAATAAAAATTCTCTATGTCAAAAAGAATTACCGAAAAATCAGAAAAGATATTTGCTGAAGCGCAAAAATTTATACCCGGAGGAGTTAATAGCCCTGTTAGAGCATTTGGCGCAGTAGGAGGAACTCCTCTATTTATAAAATCAGGAACAGGTTGTTATCTGAATGATATTGATGGCAATACTTACGTGGACTATATAGGCTCATGGGGGCCGCTCATATTGGGGCATGCCGATCCCAGGATTGTAAAAAGGATTCATGCGGCAGTTTCCAATGGAACCAGTTACGGAGCCCCAACCGAACAAGAGGTAAGGTTGGCGCAACTCATTAAAGAAGCTATGCCTTCTCTGGAAAAGATAAGAATGGTTAATTCTGGTACAGAAGCCACAATGAGCGCTATTCGACTGGCGAGAGGATTTACCAGACGGGATGCGGTGATTAAATTCGATGGCTGTTACCATGGGCATGTGGATAGTTTGCTTATCCAGGCAGGTTCGGGCGCCATGACCTTAGGAACGCCCACGAGTCCGGGTGTTCCTCAAGATTTTGTTAAACATACGATATCTCTTCCCTATAATGATATAGACGCAGTGAATGATGTTTGTCTCAGGCGCGGGAAGGAAATTGCTTGTATTATTGTTGAGGCAGTCGCTGGGAATATGGGTGTCGTGCTCCCTAAGAAAAATTATTTAGAGGGATTAAGGGAAATAACTAAGAAATACGGCATTGTACTTATATTTGATGAGGTAATGACCGGTTTCAGGGTTGCACACGGTGGTGTACAATCACTTTGCAATATTATACCTGACTTAACTACCTTAGGAAAGATTATTGGCGGTGGTCTTCCGGTTGGTGCATATGGTGGTAAGAGAGAGATTATGGATAGTATATCCCCTATGGGTGCTGTATATCAAGCTGGTACGCTATCGGGCAATCCTGTGGCTATGACTGCTGGTATTGCTACATTGGAAATACTCAAAGATACTACTATTTATAAAGGATTAGAAGAGAAATCCCATCGGTTAGCTGTAGGTATGGAAAAAGTCTGTAAAGATGCTAAAATACCTGCTTACCATACACGTATAGGATCCATGTTATGTACGTTTTTTACAGATCAACCAGTAACGGATTATACCACGGCCAAAAAATGTAATACAGGGCGATATGCAAAGTTCTTTCACGGTATGTTAGAAAGAGGTTTCTATTTTGCTCCGTCTCAGTTTGAGGCAATTTTCGTATCAACATGCCATGGTGAAAAAGAAATTGATGCAACTATCGATGCTTTTAAGGATGTAGTAAAAAGTTTTTAAACGAAGATCTGAAGGGCTATGTTCATTTTAAAATTCGTAGATAGTGTTTCTTTCTGTTGAAAGTTGATTTTCCTAATCGAACAAGCCTCGATGTGGATTTTTGTATAGAGGGGAATAGATTGCCTCTTGTTAAGAAGGATAATAATGGTAAAGATAATGAAACGTATCGTGTTATAGGATTAGTCGGTAGCTTTGGTTTCACGACTGCTGGCGTTATAGCTGGGGGATATTTTCTTGGTGGCTATTTAGATAAAAGATTTGATACCTCTCCGTGGTTTATGATGTCGTTCATTATATTAGGAGTTATTGGAAGTTTTATAGAATTTTTTAAGCTAGTAAAGAAATTATTAGAAGAAAATAATAAAAATCATGATAATAGAGGATAAAGATAAATCCCTTTTGTTTTTTGATGAGGGTTTTCCCGATAGGGTGCTTAAAACTTCTTTTTTTCTGTCACTCTTACTCGTTGTTTGCTCATTATCTTATATGTCTTTTATGGTAACTGTAAGTGTTGCTGTTGGCTGTTTTATAAGCTTAATTCTCTATAAGGTGTTGTGGTGGACGATACAACATACGATACAACATGCAATACAGCATAAGAGCTCCGAGATTAAGAAATTTCTCTTAAAGATAAATATCTTAAAGTATTTTATTCTAGGTGCGCTCTTACTTTCGATCAGCTTATTTCTGGACGTTGATGTAATTGCTATGATGATTGGTCTCAGTGTAGTCATTGCAGTGATTGTTATGAAAATTGGAAGTAAAGTACTGGTAAATTATATGAATAGGTCGGTTAAAGTTTCTTATAAAGATATTAATTTGTGATTTTTGTAATGGCTTCCAACTGCCACACTATAAAAAAGCTAAACTGAGATATAGTTAAGCGATAAATATTGCAATTGAATATTTTATCCTTTGTAATGATAAGTGTGCTATGGAAGTTATTATGTTTCTCAACTAATTTATGTAAGAAAGGGGTGTTAGTCTGTGTCTGGTGCAGGTGATGGAGGCGAAAAAACAACTGAATTACCATCGTTTGTAGATTTAGTGCCTATCGATGCCCATAGTCATTTTTTAGGATTAACGAAGCACGAGTGGGTACCTATAATAATGTCGGCAACGATAATTATTTTTTTGGCATTATTTTCTATGCTTGCAACGAGAAAGTTACGAAAAACCCCTGGTAAGCTTCAGGCTTTTTTAGAAATCCTTGTGGAAGGGCTTGAAAATTTTACCAGATCACAGATGGGACGAGCTGCAGGGCCCTTTATTCCGTTTATTGGGACGTTGTTTATCTATATTTTTGCCATGAATATGCTAGGGCAAATCCCCTTGTTTCACTCACCAACGAGTAATTTTAATACTACTATTGCTTTAACATTAATCGTTTTTTTTGTTACGCACTACCAGGGAGTGAAAAACAATGGCATTGTAGGGTATCTTAAGCATATGGCAGGAAAGCCAATTTGGCTTGCCCCACTCGTTTTCCCTTTACATTTAATGCAAGAATTGCTTTCACGTCCATTATCTTTATCCATGCGTTTATTTGGTAATGTTATGGGAGAAGATACAATTATTGCAATATTTATAGGAATTTCTCCGTTTCTCCTGGGTTACATTCCTTTACCCATGCATTTACCGATGGTCTTTCTTGCCCTATTAGGAAGTACAATACAAGCAATGATTTTTTCATTATTGGCAAGTTTTTATATAGCGGGTGCAATTGGCATCCATGAAGAAGAGCATCATTAACATTTTTTAAGAAGGAGGAGGTACCGTGGTTTATTTTGCAGTATTAGCAGTATCAGTGGCTTTGATAGCAATTGCAGCTTTTGGTTGTGCTATTGGACAAGGTATGGCTGTTTATGGTGCGACAACCAGCATAGCAAGACAGCCTGAAACGGCAGGTAAAATACAGCTTGTCATGTTTGTTGGTCTGGCCTTTATTGAATCATTAACAATCTATTCCTTGATGATGTCCTTTATGCTTCTTGGAAAATTACCAAAGACAGAGGCAGTTCTTGAATTAATTCAACACGCAGTGAAATAAGTGTTTAGGAGGGAATCTCATTGGATATTTTGAATACCCTGGGAATCAATTTTAAATCTATTATTATCCAGGGAACTGGTTTTTTAATACTGCTCTTTGTTCTTAAGAAATTTCTTTTTGGTAAGATATCAGCTATAATAAAAGCCCGAACGGATGAAGTAAGAAACACCTACGAGAGGATTGAAAAAGATAGAGCAGAGGCAGAAACTGTTAAGTTGGAGTATCAAAGGAAGCTTTCTGAAGCAGAAGCTGATGCTGCCAGGCGGATTCAGGAAGCTATAAATGAGGGTAATCGCATTAGCGAAGAAATTATTAAGCGTGCTAAGGAAGAGGTTGAACTGGTCAGGATAAAGGCGCAAGAAGGGATTGAACAAGAGCGGAAGAAAGCTCTGACAGAAATAAAAAATCAGGTAGTGACTCTTTCCATTTTAGCTTCTTCCAGGATAATTAAGCAGTCGATAAGTCCACAGACAGCTGAGGAGCTTGTTGATGGCTTTATTGAAGAAATAGGGGAATTGCGTGTTAGATAAAAGTGCTGCAATTGCATTCGTTAATGCCCTTTTAGAAGTAGCTTTAAAGAAGGGGAATTTTGAGCAAATTGAGAAAGAACTGGATTTGGTTTCTGATGTAATCACAAGACACGATAACCTTAAAAAAATATTGTTTCATCCATCGATCCCAAGAAACGAGAAGAAGGATTTAATCAAGAATGTGTTTGGTGGATCTGTCTCAGATCTCATGAAAAATTTTTTGTATTTATTAGTGGATCGGAGAAAGATAGGTCTTCTGGAATTTATTCCTGATGTATATAAAACGGTTACGAGTGAAAAGAAAGGGATCGTAAAAGCCAGGGTGCAGACAGTCATACCTCTGGCAGGAGAACGGCTTGATAACTTCAAAAAGCAGTTAAGTAAACTTACTGGTAAAATAGTAGAGGTTGAAGTTGTTCATAATCCAGATATTTTGGGAGGTATGATAATCCAAATTGGTAATAAAATGATCGATGGAAGTGTTGTGAGCAAATTAAAAAATCTCAAAACCAAATTACTATCGCTGCGAACAGCGTAGGTAGGTAGAGTTTCAGTATTTTTAAACATGGAATAAAGCATCAAGTCCGATTTACAGATGCTTTTAGTAGCCCCGGAGCTTGGTGAATAGTACAATTTGTGGCAGGAGTTACTCCTGCCACATAACTTGAAATTGAGGAATTTGATCATGGAGATTCTTTTGTATTTATCGCTTTTCGCATGACTCGTTATCATGATTATGTGAGCGAAGAAAAGGGTCTAAATTATTTACGATAGGAGTGGGGGATATGGCATTAGCATCCACGGATATTACTTCAATCCTAAAAAAGGAAATTGAAGGTTATGAGGAAAAACTAAAATTAGAAAATGTCGGATATGTTATGCAAGTAGGAGATGGTGTTGCACGTATTTACGGTTTGGATGATTGTTTATCCAGTGAGTTGTTGGAATTTCCTGAAAATGTGTACGGCATTGCTATGAACTTGGAGGAGGATAATGTTGGCGCGATCCTCTTGGGTTCCGACGAAAAAATTAAAGAGGGTGATGTTGTAAAGACTACCGGTAAGATCGTACAGGTGCCTGTTGGTAAGGCATTATTGGGCCGTGTAGTAAATGCTTTGGGCCAACCTATTGATGGTAAGGGGCCTATAGCCACTGAGCATTTTAGACCTATCGAAAGCTCTTCTCCCAACGTGGTTGAAAGGCAACCGGTAAAAGAGCCGCTCCAAACTGGTATTAAGGCAATTGATGCTATGATACCGATTGGTAGAGGCCAGCGTGAACTTATTATTGGTGATAGACAGACAGGTAAAACTGCTATTCTCATTGATACGATAATCAATCAGCGAGAATCCGGTGTTTACTGTATTTATGTGGCGATCGGTCAGAAGATGTCTACTGTTGCTGATGTTGTTAAGACATTGGAAAATCATAAGGTGATGGATATAAGTATCGTTGTTGTAGCCTCTGCATCTGATCCTGCCCCGCTTCAATATATTGCGCCGTATGCTGGCTGCGCTATGGGAGAGTATTTCAGGGATAATGGTATGCATGCCGTGGCTATGTATGATGATCTTTATAAGCATGCTATTGCCTATCGCCAGATTTCCCTGTTATTACGGCGCCCGCCTGGACGCGAAGCTTTCCCTGGTGATATATTTAATCTCCATTCACGATTACTGGAGAGGGCAGCAAAACTGAACAATGATCTCGGTGGAGGTTCGTTAACTGCGCTTCCTGTTGTGGAAACACAAGCAGGAGACTATTCAGCTTACATTCCAACCAATGTTATTTCCATTACAGACGGTCAGATCTACTTAGAAAGTGATTTGTTTAATGCAGGTATACGCCCTGCCATCTCAGTAGGGTTATCAGTGTCCAGGGTCGGTGGAAACGCCCAAATTCCCGCAATGAAGAAGGTTGCTGGAACGTTACGTTTGACCCTGGCACAGTATAGAGAATTGGCCTCATTTGCGCAGTTTGGTTCTGAATTGGATAAATTTACTCAGGCGCAATTAGCTAAAGGTAGCAGGCTCGTAGAGATTTTAAAACAGCCGCAATATTCCCCTGTGCCGGTAGAAGAACAAATCATGGCAATTTTTGCTGGTATTAACGGATACCTGGATGATATTGCCGTAGATAAGGTTCGTTCTTTTGAAAGAGAGTTTTTGAAGTTTATGAGAGAAAAATATGCTTCTATTGGTATCGAGATTAAAGAGAAGAAAAAACTCGACCAGGAATTGATACCGAAATTAGAGAATGCGATCAAGGAATTCAAACAAAACTTTGTAAAGAAGGGCTAAGAAATGCTGAGTACTCGAGAAATTAAACAACGTATCAGGAGTATTTCAAGTATCAAGCAAATTACGCGCGCCATGGAGATGGTTGCAGCGAGCCGGTTAAAAAAAGTTGAGTCCAGGGTTGTAGCATCGCGAGCTTATACTGAACGAATGCATATGGTTTTGAACCATCTGGTTTCCACATTAGAAAAAGCCCATCCGTGGTTTGCAGAAAAAGGACAGGAAGTTTCTGTTATAAAAGCTATTTTGATTACAGGGGACAAGGGGCTTTGCGGGGCTTATAATAACAATATCATTCAAAAATTAGTTCGATTTATGAAGGCTCAATCTGATAAAAAGGTTAAATTGATCCTCATCGGAAAGAAAGGATATCAGTACCTTTCTAAAGGAATCTATGCTCCTGCTATTGAAGAATACATTCCTGAAAGTGTGGAAAAGCTCGGATATAGCCGGGTGCAGGCGATAGTTGCCCAGCTAATTAATGGGTACGATAGTAATGCGTTTGGAGAGTTGCATATATTTTATACGAAATTTCATACCGTTATGCAATCCTTTCCCACGAGTATGCGATTGTTACCCATAGAAAAAGATATTTTTGAATCGAAAGAAAAATCAGGTGGTGAATATATTTTTGAGCCATCGGCAGAACAGATAATTAATCATCTTTTCCCGAAATTCATAGAGACTCGATTGTATCAGTGTATTTTAGAATCCTTAACGTCTGAATATGCTGCAAGGCGGGTGGCCATGATTGCCGCTACTGAGAACGCCGGTGAAATGATTGAAGAATTAACCAGTACTTACAATAAAGCTCGGCAAGAAGCAATAACGAAGGAATTGTTAGAGGTTATTTCGGGTGCCGAAGCGCTCGTAAGGTGAAATTGTACCTATTGAGTAAAAATAAAAAAGTAATATATAAGGTATATAAAACTATTTAGGAATGTTGAAATGCTAACATTAAGACTATGAGAAGCATTCAAATTCTAAAAAATAAATTAGCAATGGGTTAAAAATGAAGGAAGGAGCAAGACTTTTGGCTGGAAAAAATAATAAAGGAACGATTGTACAAATCATTGGACCAGTTATTGATGTGCGTTTTTCTCCGGGTAATCTTCCACCTATAAAAAACGCCGTTACTATAAAAGATGCAAAAAGGAATATTTCCGTTGTTGCTGAAATTGCACAGCATTTAGGAAATGATACGGTCCGGTGTATTGCAATGTCATCAACAGATGGACTTATCAGAGGTATGGATGCTATCGATGCGGGGGCGCCAATTACCGTACCTGTTGGAAGAGAAGTGCTTGGTAGAGTTTTTAATCTTTTAGGCGATCCAATCGATAAGCTGGGAGAGGTAAAAGCTACGAACCGTTTACCTATTCATCGTCCTTCACCATCATTTGAAGAGAGAGAAACTGTCACTACGGTATTGGAAACGGGATTAAAAGTTATTGACCTCCTTGCTCCTTTTGCTCGTGGTGGAAAAATTGGAATGTTTGGAGGCGCAGGAGTAGGAAAAACCGTATTGATTATGGAACTTATTAGAAGTATTGCTACTGAACACGGTGGTTATTCTGCATTCGCAGGCGTTGGCGAGAGAACTCGTGAGGGGAATGATCTATGGCTTGAAATGAAGGAATCAGGGGTTATCGATAAGACGGTACTAGTCTTTGGCCAGATGAATGAGCCTCCTGGCGCCAGATTGAGAGTCGCTTTAACGGGTTTGACTATGGCAGAATATTTTAGAGATGCAGAAGGGCAAGATGTACTCTTATTTATTGATAACATCTTTAGGTTTGTACAGGCCGGTTCTGAAGTATCAGCGCTTCTGGGCCGTATGCCTTCTGCTGTAGGTTATCAGCCTACATTAGCTACAGAAATGGGAGATCTCCAGGAGCGGATTACTACAACGAAGAAGGGTTCAATTACTTCTTTGCAGGCGGTTTACGTTCCCGCTGATGACTTTACTGATCCTGCACCGGTAACAACCTTTCCACACTTAGATGCTACAATCTCCTTGTCCCGTCAGATTGCAGAGTTAGGTATCTATCCCGCAGTAGATCCTCTGAGGTCAACCTCCAGAATACTTGATCCAAGAATTGTAAGTCAGGAACATTACGAGGTTGCCAGAGAAGTGCAAAGGATATTGCAGCGATATAAAGAACTCCAGGACTTTATAGCTATTTTAGGTATGGAAGAACTCTCAGAAGAGGATAAAATGTTGGTAGGTAGGGCCAGAAGGCTACAAAGGTTCTTATCGCAACCATTTTTTGTTGCTGAGCAGTTTACCGGTACGAAAGGTAAGTATGTACCTTTGAAGGAGACCATTAAAGCGTTTAAAGAGGTAGTTGAGGGTAAGCATGATAGCTTACCTGAGCAGGCTTTCTATATGGTAGGTGGTATTGAAGAAGTAATAGAAAAGGCGAAGCAGATGGGTGGATAAACATGGCTAAAACATTTAAATTTGAGATTGTTACACCTGAAAAAGTTGTTTATAGCAATCCTGTTCAAAGCATTACTGCTGTTGGAACTGAGGGCGCTTTTGGTATACTTGCAGATCACGCTCCTCTGATTACAGAACTTCAGACGAGCGTGTTGGTGGTTACTGATACAAATAATAAATCGATACGTTCTGCTCTTGATGGCGGTTTTTTGGAAGTTATGGCTAACAATGTTATTGTGCTGACTGATTCATGTGTTATGGAAGGTGAAGTGGATGTCGAAAAAATGCGCGCCGAAAAGGAATCTGCAGAAAAAGCATTAGCTATGGGAGGAACCACTGAAGTTAAAGAAAAAGCACAGGCTGCTTTAAAAAGAGCTAACGTATGGCTTAGTTTGGCAAACAAATAAAATCTTTTTATCTCCCATTAATTTAACCAGAGTTGGGAGGATATATGTCTATACTTATTACGGGTGGCGCAGGGTTTATTGGAAGCCATTTTGTCCGCCGTATGGTTAATCAAAATAAGCAAGTAGTAGTGCTTGATAAATTAACCTATGCGGGCAATCTTGAAAATCTGAAGGATATCACAGAAGATTCAAAAAGGTCTAAACAGTGTAAATTTTACAAAGGGGACATTTGTAATCAAGAGCTAGTAGAACATATTGTATCCGCGGAAGGAGTTGATGTAATCGTCAACTTTGCTGCAGAAACACATGTCGACCGAAGTATTTTGAGCGCAAGTACCTTCATTGACACAGATATGAAGGGTGTTTTTATCCTTTTAGAGGCAGCAAGGCATCATAAGGTCAAAAAATTTATTCAGATATCTACAGATGAAGTGTATGGGACAGCCCATCATGGCGCCTTCAGGGAGACAGAGGCCTTAAACCCCAGTAACCCTTATTCTGCAAGTAAGGCGGGTGGAGATAGACTTACTTATTCATATTGGATAACCTACAGGTTACCTATCATTATAACAAGAGCCTCCAATAACTATGGTCCATATCAGTATCCTGAAAAATTCATTCCTCTCTTTATCACGAATGCGTTAGAAGACAAGAAGCTTCCGTTATATGGTGATGGAAAACAAGTAAGGGATTGGATTCATGTTGAAGACCATTGTGCCAGCATTGATTTTCTCATGATACATGGGAAAGATGGTGAAGTGTACAATATCGGTGGAGGTAATGAGTGGTCCAATATCGATACAGCGAATCTCATCCTGAAAGAGCTTAAGAAAGATAAAACTTTGATAGAACATGTGAAGGACAGAGAAGGACACGATAGACGCTATGCTTTAGATTGTACTAAACTTGCATCTTTAGGCTGTAAACCAAAAATAAAATTTGAAAATGGCCTTAAAGATACGATACAATGGTACAAGGATAATCAGGGATGGTGGAATCGGATAAAGAACGGTGAATTTATGGAATATTATAACAGGCAGTATAATCATCGTTTCAGAAATTCGTCAATTTGTTAGATGCCTATTGTGTGAAGAAAGAGGTATATTATGTTAGATTCGATAAGTTTTTCCGATGCAAGATTGATTATAAATATACAGAAAAAAGCAGAAGAGCTAATAACGACTGTACTTAATTTTAAGAAAAAACATAGATCGTTTTTGATGAATTGTGCTGTTATTTATATGTCATTAAAGATTGGAATCATTCTCATAGCTACCTTTTCAGTAATGGCTTTATTAATAAGCCATATGACCCAGCATCTGGCTGTAGAGATGTCGAAACCTAATGTGCTCCTTTTGGTATCGCCATTAACGCTGATAATCATGCTAAAACTATACTTTATATTTAAGATACTGATAACCTATGATAGATCCAGACTAATAATTAAATCTGCTATCAATGGAGTATTATGGAATAGTAAACAAGGTGTGCGGCG
The DNA here is from genome assembly GCA_005524015.1 of Candidatus Jettenia ecosi. Taxonomy (GTDB): domain Bacteria; phylum Planctomycetota; class Brocadiia; order Brocadiales; family Brocadiaceae; genus Jettenia; species Jettenia ecosi. Next base: position 1,544 of record SULG01000004.1, on the reverse strand, counting down.
GATTGAAAGGACACTTCAAGTTGGTTTATTGCCGCTCTCATTGGAAAAGGCTGAAAATCATTAAATAAACTTGAGTACTTCTGATTGATACAGTCGTTCTTTCGATGGATTAAAACTTAATGTAAAAACTCTAAATGAAGATACAAAATAAATAGTTTTCAACACTATAAAAGTTATTATAAAAAAAAGGCCTTACTGCAAAGATATTCTGTAGTGAATATTTTACAGTAAGGCCTTTTTGTTGTAAAAATCATAAAAAAAGTTTTACGTATAATTTATATTGGTATGATATTTGATCGTTTATTAGACAAAAATAGATTGTTTTTTAATAAACTAGCTTTGCTGTGAGGCTTTTTGTTTTATCTATAACTGATAAGGCAGCATAACAGATAAGTTTTTAGCGGTATTAAATATTGAGAAGTTATAAATGTAACTGAGGAAAGGAGAGGTAGAAAGGATGAGGACATATATTATTATCGGGATTGTGCTTATTATTTTAGGAATTGTATCTTTTGTGTATGAGGGTATTACTTTTAAAACCAAAGAAAAGGTGTTAGAAGTCGGTCCTATCGAAGCAACGGCTGAAAAGACCAAAAGAATTCCCTTGCCTCCAATTTTTGGTGGATTAGCATTAGCAGGGGGAATTGCGTTGTTGGTTATAGGAGCGAGAAGATCATAAGAATAAGGGAAAGTTTTGGATGGAGTATTTTGTTTTGTAATTTTGATTGTTAAACCCTTGTCGGAAATAATACTCTTGTAAAATAGATATTCAAACTATCATTTCTTGCTGTTAAATATGTTTGTAAAGGAATTTGTTATAGGTAATGGTAAAGTGCCAATTAGTCAAGATTAACATTTGAGAAGAGGGAGGAAGTTATGAAAAGTTTGACAAGGTATATGATTGTTTTTGTATTTGTTGCTGCAATGATAGGTTGTGCTGGTAGTAAGAGCCAAAGGAGTACCGGGGAATATATCGATGATGCGACTATTACTACAAAAATAAAGTCTGCTTTTGCTTCTGACCCGGTCGTTGATGCTTTAGACATTAAGGTGAAGACTTTTAGAGGAAACGTACAGCTTAGCGGATTTGCAGATACATCTGAACAGGCGGCGAGGGCAGAAGAAATTGCAGAAGGTGTTGAAGGCGTCGAATCAGTCGAAAATGATGTTGTTGTAAAATAGATTCAGATGTGTGATCACTTTTCCAGCATTGTTATGTATTTGTAAATAAAAATATTTTATGTCTTATTATTCCTGTGTATTGTCATTATTGGTTATTATGCTACCTTACGTAAGCGGTTTTGGTTAAAAAAATAGTGAGTGCATTTAAAATCACTCCCTATTCCTATGCTGATCTGGACTAGGTGTATTTGTGATATACTTGAGATCACCGTTCGTATAATTAGAATTCCGGGAACACTACACTTAATTTTAATACTTAGTTTTGGAGATTCCTATTTTTCTTTTGAGACCCCTTGGGGCCGGGTTTCTGCTTATGGAGCATTCTTCCAAGGACATTTTCAAGCCGGGCTATAAAACTGCTA